>JBDHXS010000082.1:0-15089 GCA_039810845.1 Runella sp.
TTTCATCCCAAAAAGACGCTGGCAGTTTTGCGGATTTTCTTTCAATAATTTGTATTTGTCGTTCATAATCAAAGTTTTACAACAAAAATAATAGTTTTTTAATTAAGAAATAGGTCTATTATAAAGTTCCATTTCCACAACAATAGAAATATAGAGGTTAGATTTGCCAACACTTTCAATAAACTTAGTCGCCTTTTGGTTTCCCCTTAGATGGTCTATAAAAATATTGGAGTCTATGAGATACATCATTAATGGTGAGGTTTACGACGAATATCATGCACGTATTTGGCCGCATCTTTGATGTGAGAAAAGGGTTTGACATCTGGGTTTTGCGCCAAAAGTTCTTCTTCTTCAGCGGTAAGAGGTATATCAATAATTTGAGCGTGCTGGCGAACATCCAAGCGGGGTATCTCAAAACCAAGCTCTTCGTCACTGTCAATGAGTTGATTGGACAGCAGTTCCTGCGCCAATTGCTGCACTGATTTACCGATAGCTTTCGCTCGCTCGACAATTCGCTGCTCCAAGTCCGTATCGGTGATTTGAATGGTAAGCATTGTTGTTTGTGTTTTATTATGACAAAAATACTGAAAAGCGAATAGTAGTTAACAACTTTTAATTCACGCAAAGAAAAACGAAAAATCAGTTACAAATTACCTTACTCAAGTGAATTGGACACCTTGAGGTAAATAAAAAATTACGCTAAACCAATAGGTGCGGATCTATCAACCTAAGTGATGGAATCCCCTCAAAATCAGAGGTATTATGCGTAATCAACGTCAAATCATACACCAACGCCGTGGCGGCAATCACCGCATCGGGTATCTTAATGCGTCGGGCTCGGCGCAAAGCAATGGTTTGGAGAATAATAGATTCTTCCAAGGCATGTATCTCTGCTACATTGATAAACGGGAGAAATTTAGTAGCATTGACGCGATTTTGTCCCATCAGTTCGATACGAGTCATCACCGAAATAGTAGGATGAAGATTCACTACATCATCCATAAAAATCAAGCCTGCGATGGGCAGTTTTTCGGCCATATAGTCAGAAATGGCATTCGTATCTATTAAATAGGTCGCTCCCATTCGTCTCTTGATTCTTGTACATATTTATTAAGTGCATCGGCTTCTTCAGGCGTAATACTACCCCGTATGATATCTGATAGCTTTTGTTTGGACGGCTGTTGTTTTTCTTGGCGCAAAACCCGTATTACCGCCAAATCTTCCAAATCCCGCAGAATTGCCATCCCCTTGGGGTGAGTAACTTCGATGATTAATGTTTCCATGATAGCTCATTTTTAAACAAAAATACTGAAAATAAAACCACTATCACCATGAAGAGGTTTACTATACTATTCCTGCCCCTCGCCTCCACTACCTATTTCACCAATGGCTTAGTGGCGCATTACACCTTTTTATTTCTGTGCACCATAACTTACGACCGAATTATGCCAAATATGACCGAATTCTTGGTTTGACTTGCAAGCAGCAACACACAGACGTAGTTTAGCTACGTACTCAACCCCCACCTCTTATGCGACTTTTACCCTTTGACAAAGCCAAGCTACCCGACATCTTCTTTTTTGAAGCCGAACGCAACTACACCACGGTGTATTACCTCAACGGCCACCGTGATGTATATAGCCTACCGCTCAAACGTTTTCACGAGTTTCTGTTACACGAACCCAGTTTTGTGCGCATCCATAAATCATACTTGGTCAATCGCCAATTTATCAAAACCATTGCCCGCGACCACGTTCGGCTCTATAATGGAAAACAACTGCCAGTAGCGCGGCGGCGGGAGGTGTGAATTTTGAATAAGAAGAAAAATACTTGTTTCGAAATACCTAAATATTGAAAAAATGAAAAAAGTTATATTCAGCACCTTGATACTTTTTTTATCTCTTTGGAGTTATGGACAATATTCAATGTCTCCAAGTTCAGGAATATCAACCTGCCCATCATCAAATTTAAGCTGTATTTCAGGTACATATATTGGAGGAGGTACTATAAATATTACTTTAACAATCAGTGGAAATACAGGTTCATTTACACTCAAAAAGTGCAATAATACGAGTTTCTCAACTGCCGGTACTTTCTATTTAAAGGAATCAGATGCTTGTGGAGCAATATTAACTAGTAGTTCAGTAACCGCTGGTAATACCTCAAAATTATTGACCTTTTCTTTGATAGGCAATACCTCAACAAGCACGTATGTAGGGGTATATGTTACTACTGTTAACGGCATTGAAAACAAATACTATACAGGCCCCATCACAATTACCCGATCATGCAATATCCCCAGTAATTTATCAGTTACAAACATTACTGAAACAAGTTTTACTGGTTCTTGGGGTTCTGTGTCGGGAGCTTCACAATATAGAAATGAAGCGATTTTACAAAATAGCGGTTATTTGGCTAACTATAATAATACAACATCAACTTCTTATTCCTTTACTGGATTAAATAACGGGGGGGTATATAAATTTCAAGTTGGGGCTAATTGTTCAAATGGATTAGAGGGGCAAATGAGTAGTTCCTATCAGAATATTCAACTTACTGCACCTCTAAATGTACCTTTACTGACTTCTCCCACAAGTGGGCAAACCACTGCCGGTACCTCCGTGACCTTACAATGGAGTAAAAATGGGAACCCTACCGGCGTGGATTACCAATTAAGGCTAAGAAACGTAACTGATAACATAGTTGTATATGATTATACTTCCCTGAATGATGTGAGTTCTACAACAGTTAGCCTGCAAAATGGAAAAGAATACTCATGGGTGATAAGAGCAAGAAAAACGGGAAATATTGATAAAGAATCCGCACCTGCCACATTTTTTACACCTGCGGCTACCTGTACCCTTACATTGCCAGCGACCAATACGGGTACTACCTCAAACTTTAGCAGTACAGGTTTTACCGCAAGTTGGCCTGCCGTGAGTGGTGCTACGGAATACCAAATCAATGTTGCTATTTTTTCAAATACTACTTATTCTATCCCTCTTTCATTTACGGGTTCAACAACCACCAATTCAATCAATGTGACAGGGCTTAGTCCTTCTACCCAATATCGGTATCAAATAAGAGCAAAATGTGCAAACGGAGTCTGGACGGTTTGGTCGCCTACACTTGATACTCCTACAACTCCTGCATCCCCACCCGACTTTACGGTGAGTGCCGTTTCTTTGAGTAGCCAATCTGTACAAAGGGGCAATAATGTAACGGTCAACTATACAGTCAATAACATAGGAGGGGCAACTTCTGCCAATATTCGTACTCGCTTTTTCCTTTCTACCAATACTACCTATAGCGCTGATGATACTGAACTCAACTTTCCCTCAGATATCACCAATGGTTTAGGGGCGGGAGCAAGTTTACCATCTAATACCCAAGTCAATATCCCAACTTCTGCAACAGCTGGCAGTAAGTATGTTATCGTTTTTGTGGATGGTAATAGCCAAATAACCGAATCGAATGAAAATAATAATACCTCTTTTGCTTTTATTACAATAACCGACCCCACTCCGCCTGATTTGCAGGTGTCTAATTTATCACCCAATCCTACTTCTGTGCAGAAAGGAGGTACTTTTACGCTAAACTACACTTTTTCCAACCCTGGAGGAGCAGCAGGCGCATTCGATGTACGTTTTTACCTAAGTGCTAATTCGTCATACGATGCCAATGACACTCAGTTAGACATTTTTTCGGTTAGTAGTTATGCAGGTGGGGGCAATACACAAAACTTAAGTAGGAGTCTAACCATCCCTTCTACCGCTAATGCAGGAGGAAATTATATACTGGTGGTAGCCGACCTGAACGATCAGATAGCAGAATCGAACGAAAGCAATAACCGCAGTTTTGTTTTTATTACTGTTACAGATGCGCCTTCAGTAATTGTTTCTTCACCCGTAGCTAATTCAACCTACCAAACAGGTGCATCGCTCCCCATCGCATGGGCATTCTCTGGCTATACAGGCAACGTGTCTATTGAACTTACACAAGGAGCTACTGGTACTGCGATGTACCGTGTCATAGCAGACCCAACCACCAACGATGGCTCAGAATCTTGGATAATTCCCAATGATATTCCCGCAGGGCAATATCGGGTTAAAGTCTATAACACAGGAGCAGGAACGGGCGGAAACCCTACAATTGTGAATTATTCAGGGGTTTTCAATATCGGCACAGGTTCAACCTGCCCCACTTGTCCCAATTTTAATTTGACCGTTTCCAGTTTCCCCTTAACTGGACAGGAAGGATTTTGTGCCGCTCAATATTTGTGTAATTCAAAAATTATTCAACCCAATCAGCCTAACCCGACAAACCTAATTCTAAGAGAGGATGTAGCCAAAATTGCTCTGCTTTCTGGCTTGGCAGATGGTGATATTATAACGGTGTCAGGAGGTGGCGGCTCATTCCCCGCCGACTTTTTCCCAACCACTTTCACTGACCTCTTTCAAGGCACAACAGCTCAGTACCACCGCTATGCCAAGATTTTAAGCTATTTTCAAGGCACTGATGCAACTACACCTTTTGACCGCTACAAGCCTTTTCCAAATAACGATGTCATAAGACCTTATTTCAACCCTACCGACAATATTTCCAGAATAGATTTGCTCAAAGTGTATCTCGAAGCGTGGAATATTGATGAAACCTCAAACGGGAATCCTACACCTTATTTCAACGACCCTGATTTTTCAAGTCTGACAACCCAACAGTTGAATTATGTAAAAAAAGCTATTCAATTAGGTTTAATTGTAAATGGAACAGCAGGGGCTTCGATTGCTTTCCGTCCTAATGCTTATGCCACTCGTGAAGAAGCCTTTTTGATTCTCTATCGCTTACGAGCATTAGCAAGTCAAACAATGCCAGATTTTACGTTGAACTCCAACTATTACCAACCTGCCAATCAGTCTATTGGCAATCTGAGTATTTATAAAGGACTCACGCAGGGGAATTTCTCGCATCATACTTCTACTGATTTTGGCATCAACGATATTGGCTTTTCGCTCAATTTTGCCCATAGCTACCAGTCGTTTATGACCATGCTGCCCGATGAATTTAAATTGGTTCAACCATTGGGCTACGGCTGGACGCACCCTTACAATGTCTATATGTTCAACACCGTGCAAATCAACGATGCCAACGGGGCGGTTGCCGCCAAACCACTTTTAGTTTTGGCTTGGGGCGATGGTACGATGGATGTGTATGACAACTCCAACGTAAATAGCCCAACACCCATCAGCCTTGGGACTAATTACAATATTTTGACCCGTGTTAGCTCCACTTCTTATACCATCAAAACCAAAAGCCAACACATTTATACCTTTAACCAACAAGGTACGGAGGCAGGACTTTATCGTTTGACGAATATCAACGACCGTTATAATAACTCCCTTTCAATAGTCTATAAAACGGGGGCGACCGTTGCTTGGACTTCTGCCAAAATGGTGATTGACTACGTACAAGCCCCATCAGGCCGTAGAATCAATTTTACTTACGATACGCAAAACCGCATTACGAATGTCAATTTCCCTGGGAGTAGCAGCAATACCCGAAACTTGACTTTTGCTTATACAAACAAAAACCTGACTTCTTTCAAAGACGCCAAAGGCCAAAGCACGGGTAAAACCACTACTTATACCTACGGTACGGGTACTGAAATCTATCTGCTCAAACAAATTGCTTTTCCTCGTGGCAATAAGATTGAGAATGTCTATGACCCCAACAGCCGTTTGCAGTGGACACAGGCACGTGATGCGAACAATAATATCACGGCTAAAACCGATTTAACAGGAGGTTTTGGCAATTTTAATTCAGATGGAAGTTTTACGAACAACTGGACGCAAAACTGTTCTTGTCCCAATGCTCAAAGTTCTGCCAAATACGACAAAAATGGCATTACGACCGAGTTCCAAAACAAAGTCATCAAAGTACTTAGCCCTGCCAGTGCCAATCATCCAAGTATGCCAAGTGCAGTAACTTATTCATCTTTAAATGGCTCAAACCCGCAAACCTACACCCCCACTTACGACAGCAACGGCAATGTGTTGAGCATCAGTCGCCCCGACGGCAAAAGTGAGAGTTTTACCTATGATACCTACCACAACCGCCGTACGCATACCGACGCCAAAAGTATTACGACTACTTACAACTGGTCCTCAGATGGAAAGTTTCTGAACAGCATCGTTCGCCCGATTGGCGATGGAAACAATCTGACGCAAAGTTTTGGCTATCAGACCAACGGACTGATGAGCAGCTCGACCAATAACGAAAACATCGTGACCAATTTTGGCTACGATACCCGTGGCAATATGAACTCCATACAAATTCCTGTGTTGGGCATTAGCTCCTCAGCTATCTATGATTTTGCCAGCCGCATGACTTCCAATACCAACGCCCGAGGCAAAACTACCACGTATATTTTTGACGACAACGACAACCTAACCCGCGAAACCGACCCGCTCAGCCGCCAAACCAATTATGGCTATGACGATAACGACAACCTATTGACCATCACCAACGCCAAAAACGAAGTAACTACCCTTGGCTACGATGGTTTTGACCGACTGATAAGCGAAACCTTTGGTGGAAAAACCAAAACGTATATTTATGACAACAGCCAAAACCGCTTGGTAGAGTTTAGAAAAGCGGGCTATGCCAACAACAACGCCAAACGCTTTACCTATACCTACGATACCAACAACCGCCTATATGGCAATGGCTATATTACCGAGATACTCTACGACCCCCTCAACCGCATGAGCAGCATCAAAGGCGGCACACAGACCACTCACCAATTGAGCAATTTTAGCTACGATGCCCTCAACCGCCTCACGGGCTATACCGATGCTTGGAACAATACCGTAGGCTACGGCTACGACGACAACGGCAACGAAACCCGCATAGACTACCCCAACGGCAATAAACTCTATAAAACCTACGACAACCTCAACCGCCTAAAAACGCTGACGTGGAACAGCACCCTCGTAGCCACATACAACTACGTGGGTAGCCGCCTCGACAACGTAGTGTATGGCAACAACGTAAAAACCCAGTACAGCTACGACAACGCAGGCCGCCCCACGGGCATAAGCACCAAAACCAACAACGGCACGGGCAGCACCATTTATGCCGCTACGTTTACCTTGGACAACCTCGGCAACCATACCGAAGAAAACGAAACGCAGCCCTTTGCCACCCTGCCCGTACCGACCGCAGGCACGACGAGCAGCACCTTTACCAACAACAAAATAAACAACTTAGGCAGTACCAATTTTACCCACGACGACGACGGCAACATTACCGCCAAAGGCAGCAGCTCCTACGGCTACGATTTGGAAGACAACCTGACCAGCTACACAGGCAGCGGCCTCACGATGACCGCCCTCTACGATGCCTTTGGCAACCGCCGAAGCGTAACCCGCAACGGCACCGAAACCCGCTATGTGTTGGATATTAATGGTTTGGCAAGCATCTTGGCCGAAACCAACGGCAGCAATACCATGCAGAACTACTACCTACACGGCTTGGGCTTGGTGGCACGGGTAAAAGCCGATGGCACACTGCACTATTACCACGGCGATTTTAGAGGCAGCACCATTGCCCTCACCAACGCTGGCCAAGCCATTACTCACAAATACCAATACGATGAGTTTGGCAACCTAACCAACAGCCAAGAAGCCGACCCCAACCCATTTAGGTACGTAGGTGCCTACGGCATTATGAACGAAAGCCCCGACCTCACCTACATGCGGGCCCGATACTACGACCCTACCACAGGCCGCTTTAACTCAGAAGACCCCATTTGGAGTACGAATTTGTATCCGTATGCGGGGAATAATCCTGTTATGAATGTGGATGTTAATGGAGAATTTCTATTATCAGCTATGATTGCAGGAGGATTTGCAATCTACGGTGGAGGAGTTTTATTAATTGAGTGGGGAGAGGCTTTATACTATCAATCAGTTTTTACTTTTACTTCTGACCCAATTAAAAGACAAGTATATGAGCAGGCTTATAACCAAGCAGCCTTCGAAGCCTCTATTAGTTCGATATTTGCTGGAATTGCGGATAAATTTCCTGTTATAAAAAATGTTGCTAAAACAGGAGTTACTCAATTAATTGGCAAAACTGGCGTCCTGCGTATACAAGACATGCGAACTGTAATTGGTAGAGGTATAAAAGAAGTTGCAGGTTCGATAGTAGAAGACAATGTCTACAATGAAATTGCAAATACGATTACATCACAATATCCAAGTGCTTCGACGCCTAAAAATAATGTCAAAAATAATAATTACCATAAAGGAAATTATGGAGTGAGAAATCAAGAGGTTTGTGTTCCATCAGCAACTAATCCCTTTGGAACATGTTACACAAATCCTTTTGGAAGCTCGCCAAAAGTATGGTCAGGGAGGGTTTCTCTTTTTAGAAATTAAAAATTCGCTATTCCGTGGCCTATGTCCCACAGGACGTTTTCGCCCTTATTGGTCTGGGCAACCCCGTCTGGTCTGCCCTGCGTTTTTCACCAACAAGTAACATCCACCAACAAGCAGTAAGAAACTAAAAAAGAAAAGGCAATAAAACTCGTAACTGTGTAATCAACTGTAAGGCGAAGGGGCGAGGCACAAGTGGTTCAAGATAGTGTAAAGCGGTAGGAGTGAGAGGGGGTAAAAGTGGAGAGGGTAGTAAAGTAAAAAGGCTATTCCAAATCACTGCTCACTTTCAGGATAGGGATAAATTGGAAATCCTTCAAAATATTGGTATCAAGCATCAAGATTTTCTTTTCCATGCTGTTTTACGTAATTGATTAACAAATTCAATGGTATCAGTAACATGAGAAAAAGGCAGAACCGTATCGTCGTCAGCAGCCAGAAGTTCTTCTTCTGTCAATTGAGGGTCATAAACATGAACATACTTTCGATAGTCCAATTTAGGCACATGAAAAGGGAGAGTTTCGGGAGTTTCGTCGGCTTGCATTTTTTCGGCAACGATATCCTGCACCAATTCCTGAACGGATTTACCGATAGCACGGGCTTTTTCAAGAATTTTCTGCTCTAAGCGAGCATCATTTATTTCGAGTGTCAGCATGATTTTAAAGTTTTCAGCAAATATAACCACTATGAAACGATATTTATTGCTCTTCATTTTATTTCTAATCACCCTAAAAGGCTATACTCAAAAACGTACTTATGAGTACGATGACCTCAATCGGTTGAGCAAAGTCTCTGTTTATAATGGTAATACCCTCACACATACCATTACTTACAATTATGATGAAATGGGCAATCGGTTGAGTAAAGTGGTAAGCAGCTCAACTACTCCTACCCAAACCATTGCTATCAATAGCCCCATAAGCGGTACATTTACCGCAGGGCAAAGTGTCACAGTAACGTATGCTTCAACGGGTGGTACGGGCAATGTGAGTTTAGAGTTGGTAAGTTGTACGGGAACTACTCCATTATCGGTTATTGCTGATGGCGTGGCTGCTTCGGGCAGCACCAACTATATTCTACCCAACAATCTAACCACGGGGCAATACCGCATCAAAGCGTATGTAACGGGTACATCAGGAAACCCTTATTACGGCAGTTGTTTCACGGTCAATGCCATCGCCACCCAAAGCATCGCCATCAGTAACCCTACAAGTGGTACATTTACAGCAGGGCAAAGTGTTTCAGTTAGTTATGCTTCCACAAATGGCTCGGCCAATGTGAGTTTAGAATTAGTGAGCTGTGTGGGTACAACGGCGTTGGCCGTTATTTCTGCTAACGCGGCGGCATCAGGCAACACCAATTATACCCTTCCTACCTCTCTAACCGCAGGGAGCTATCGTATCAAAAGTTATGTCACAAGCGCACCCGAACAGGCGTTTTACGGTACTTGTTTTACGGTCAATGCCAGCAATAGCGGAGATTGCCCACCTACCATCTCGCACAGCGGTACTATTACGGCCAATACCTACCAAGCCAGCCAAACCATTGTAAGCACGGCGCCTGTACCCAATAACACTAAGTACTATGCAGGGCAGTCATCCACTTTTTTGCCAGGTTTTTTGGCAGAGCGCGGTGTAAATTTTGAAGCGAAAATTCAGGGTTGTGCTACTGTACCAACCAACGGTTTGGTGTTACATTTACCTTTCAACAACAACGCCAATGATGTCTCTGGCAATAATTTCAATGGTACGGCATCAGGAAATGTCACCTACGCTGCAAGGGGCACAGGACAGTCGCTCAATGTTGCTGCTAATGCTGGGCAATACATCACTGTTCCAAACAATGCCACTTTACAAAACCTTAGCAGCATGACCCTATCAGCATGGGTAAAGCCTACTGCTTTTAACCTTGGCTGTTATACAGAGCGGGAAATGGTAGTAGGTAAAGGAAAGGACGTATCGGCCAATGCCTTTGGAATGTCTATTACTCGAAATACAACCCCATCATGTGGTAGTGCAAGCAGTTTTACTACTTACAAAATGAGTTTTGAAATGAATGGAAGTTCTATTTTTTCAGATACCTATTCAGTTGATAATCAATGGAAACACGTAATATGTACCTATGATGGCACATCCCAAAAATTGTATATTAATGGTTTACTTGTTCAACAGCAAAACATTGGTGCTGTCAATACATCTAACACCCTTCCGTTGTATGTTAATTATGCAACTTGGAGTGGCGGTGCATTTAATTCCAACGGACGATTTGGAGGTGGGATTGACGAAATTCGCATTTACAACCGTACCCTTACCGATGCTGAGGTACTACAAATTTATAATGCGGAGAAGCTGTAAAGGGCAATTTTGAAGCCTTATGTACATCTTTCAGCCCAGCCGCGTTGGTTGGGCTTTTTTTGTATTTCATCAAAATACGCGTTAAATTGCATTATAAATCAATCGAACATGACAACCGCAGAAATCAACAATTCGCTGATAGATGGTTATATGCAGCTACTTTCGGGGCTTACCGAGCAAGGAAAAAAAATGTTGATACAACGTTTGCAGGCATCGGTAAAAACCAGCCCCAAAAATGAAGATTTTTATGCAGCCTATGGTGCTTGGGTAGGCAATGAGTCGGCAGAAGAACTCATTGAAACCATAAAAGCCGTACGAACCGAAAACCATTTACCTGAAGCATTTTGAAACAGTTTTTGATTGATACCAATACCTGTATCTTTTATATGAAAGGTCGGTTTGGCCTCATTGAAAAATTCCAAGAGGTAGGTCTAAGCAATTGATTATCGAAGTTTTGTTTTCAATAATCCAATTTCAGTCGCTGGCGGTTGGCGTTCATACAGGATTTTGTAAGTCGCTTCTGTAATGGGCATCTCAACGCCGTATTTCTTATTCATTTCAAAAATGCTATTGACCGCATAGTAACCTTCCGCAATCATCTTCATTTCCATTTGAGCCGATTGTACGCTGTAGCCGCGCCCAATCATGTTGCCAAAGGTTCGATTGCGGCTAAATTGTGAATAAGCTGTTACGAGCAAATCCCCCAAATAAGCCGAAGCACTCAAATCGCGTTCGCGCGGGTCAACGGCATCTACAAATCGCTTGATTTCTTGCATGGCATTCGATACCATCACCGCCTGAAAATTGTCGCCATAGCCCAAGCCGTGACTGATGCCACACGCTAACGCCACGATGTTTTTCATGACGGCGGCGTATTCTACCCCATATAAATCTACCAAAGGATGGGCTGTCACAAATCGGCAATTCATCAACTGTGCAAAATCAGCAGCACAAGCTTCGTTGGTAGAAGCGATAGTCAAGTAAGATTGTTTCTCCAAAGCCACTTCCTCGGCATGACACGGCCCTGCAATGACACACATCTGACTCAGCGGTACTTCAAAGCGTTCTTCTACCCAATCGGTGACCAAACAATTTTTATCAGGAACCATACCTTTGATGGCCGACACAATGCGTTTATCCGCAAAATGTTTGGGTGTAAGACCCGACAGCGGTTCCTGGACAAAAGCCGCAGGAATGGCCAAAATGATGTAATCGGCCCCGTTGAGGGCATCCATGATTTTGGTAAATGTTTTTACTTTTCGGGGACTCAATCGCACATCACGCAGGTAATCAGGGTTATAATGGTGCTTACGAATATGCTCTACCGCAGCACGGTCGCGTAACCACCAACGAATATTGACGTTGTTTTCAGAAAGGATTTTAATAATGGCAGTAGCCCAACTGCCACCACCAATAACGGCGATTGAGGTCATTCGTTGACGGTAAAGCGTGTTTAATACTAATGAGAAATCGCGTAAAAGTAAGGATTTGTTGCAAACTGTGAACTGACTACGTCCTACTATTTCTCACAACCACAGCCTTTGCCACAGCTCGATTTTTTAGGGCTGAGTTCTTTGCGCAGGCGGTTTCCCACGTAAGTCAATGCCCCTAAAAAAAGTAAGCCGATGAAGATATTTTCAATCATTTGGGGAATATTATTTCCACAGAAAACGCCTTTTTGCGTAATTGCGTTCCAGACAACCCTTTTTAGCCTAACTTTATGAAAAACCCTTCCCAAGAACCCATTTCATACCGTGCCTTATTCAGTTTGCCAGTAGTAGTGGCTGCGTTGGGCTATTTTGTAGATGTATATGATTTGCTGGTGTTTAACATCGTACGCGTTCCAAGCCTAAAAGATTTGGGGTTAAGCCCCGAAGAGGTATCGTTGTTGGGTAGTAAAATCTACAATTGGCAACAAGCGGGGTTGCTCGTAGGCGGGATTTTATGGGGAATACTGGCCGATAAACGAGGCCGACTGTCGGTTTTGTTTGGTTCTATCATCACTTATTCTATCGCAAATATTTTGTGTGGTTTTGTACAATCACCTGATGTATATGCTTTGTTACGTTTTGTAGCGGGCGTGGGTTTGGCGGGAGAATTGGGCGCGGGGCTCACCTTAGTGGCTGAAATATTACCCCAAAAATTGCGTGGTTATGGCTCTTCTATTGTGGCGAGTGTGGGGCTTTTGGGGGCTGTAGTAGCTTTTTTAACCAATAATTTGTTTGATTGGCGCACTACTTATTTTGTAGGCGGTGGCTTGGGGGTAGTCTTATTGCTGCTGCGTGTGGGAGTAATTGAGTCGGGGATGTTTGAAAAAGCAAAAACCAAAGATAGAAAGCGCGGAAGTATGTTTGCTTTTTTCAACAATGGTCCTCGTTTTTGGAAATACATGCGTTGTATTGGTGTAGGAGTTCCTACTTATTTTGTGATCGGGGTTTTGGCTACGTTTAGCAATGAATTTGGAAAAGCTTTGGGTGTCACCCCCGACATTGTGGCAGGGAAATGCGTAATGTACGTTTTTATTGGAACCGTAGTGGGCGATATGTTCAGCGGGGTATTGAGTCAATGGCTGCAATCCCGCAAAAAAGCCATCGGAATCATGACAACAATGACGTTGTTGGGAATAGCGGTTTACCTATATGGAGGTATTACCAAAGCAGATACGTTTTACTTGGTTGCGGGAATTTTGGGCTTTTCTATTGGTTATATCGCTATGTTTCTGACGGCGACTGCCGAAAGTTTTGGGGCGAATTTACGCGGTACGGCCACTTCTACAGTCGCTAATTTTGTACGAGCCACTACCTTGTTGACTTTAACGCTTTATCAATACTTCAAACCTACACTGGGCATTCTTGGCTCGGGAGGTTTGGTAGCGTTTTTATGCTTTGCTGTGGCTTATGTATCACTGTTCTTAATGCAAGAAACCTTTCACAAAGATTTGGATTATGTTGAGTAACGGTGTTCCTGAAAAATGAAACAGGCGAACCTGTATAGTCCGCCTGTTTGCTCCATGGCTGTTTAAAAAATAAAATTTTACGACAACTTGTTAACCATAAACGGCAAACAGTAAACTTACTGTACCACTTCTCCGTGGATGTTGAGGGTGACCATGCCGCCTTCTGCGTTTGACTCTACGGTTACTGTTTTGTTGAACGAACCTGCTGCGGCAGCATTGAAAGTAGCCTTGATAACGCCCGATGCACCTGGCATAATGGGTTCTTTGGGATACTCCACGCCAGTGCATCCACATGAACCATAGGCTTTGCTGATGATGAGCGGGTTTTCTCCTTTGTTGGAAAATTTGAATTCTGCCGTCACAGGCTTACCTTGTTTGATTTGGCCGAAATTGTGGTCGGTTTCTACCCAGTTGAAAGCGGCAGCCCAAACATTGGCAAATACAAACGACGCAACCAAAAGCGTCATGGCGAGAGAGAGAAAAGTTACTTTTTTCATGTTAGTACGTCTTTTTTTAAAGGTTAAACATTTTTTTGTCTTAATTGACGGTTCAAAAGTAGTAGGCTATTTTCTAACTCGTTGTTAACAAAATCTGAACTTTTGTTAATGGATTGTTAATAACTTGGAAAGATTCTATTATAAGACATAAATTCGTATGTATATTTCGCTTAATATTGCTAATTGACCATTTTTATCATCTAAACGTGCGCAAGCACCATGTCAAGAACTACGATTCGACTTCTGGTAATCCTATCCACGTTATCCATTATTGGTGTCATTGTGACTCAGATATATTGGGTACGAAAGGCATTGGCTTTAAGGGAGCGGCAGTTTAATCAGCAAGTGCATGTTTCGTTGCAGGAAGTGGCGGAAGAACTCGCTCGATTCAATTCGGTGATGCTTCACAATAATCCTGTAGAGCAACTATCTTCTAATTATTTTTTGGTCAACACCAACTCCATGGTGGATCCGGGTATTTTGGAACATTATCTTAAAACCAGTTTTTTGAAGCACAATTTAATTACTGATTTTGAAGTAGGAATTTATGATTGTGCCAGCAATCAAATGTTTTATGGAGTAGCATTGAGTACTCGTAACGAGAAGAAAACACCCACTCAAACCGCCAATTGGCTCAAATCCAATAAGTACCCGTATTATTTTGGAGTGCGTTTCCCCAATCAAACGGGAGCAGTCATTAGTGATCTCAGCGGTTGGATTGGTTCTTCTTTGTTGGTACTACTGGCAATCAGCTTTTTTGGATATGCCTTGTTTGTGATTTTGCGCCAAAAACAGCTGACCGAGGTGCAGCGTGATTTTATCAACAACATGACGCATGAGCTACAAA
>JBDHXS010000083.1:0-15087 GCA_039810845.1 Runella sp.
GCGGTCGCGACGAAGTTGGAAAGCCAATGGTTTTGGAACGCCTTTGCGCAGGATTTCAATTTTAACATCGCTGCCGCGCGGACCGCGAAGTTTAGAGAAAATAAAAGCATTGTCAACTTTTTTACCCGTAAAAATTTCATTATTTACCTTCAAAATTTTATCTCCTCCTTGAATTCCAGCAGCTTCTGAAGGCCCTCCAACGAGAGGGGTTACCACATAAACAGTGTCCTTATACAAATTGAATTCAATTCCAATGCCATCAAAACCACTTTCCAACTGCGAACGTGCCGCTACAGCATCTTTGGGATTGAAATAATAAGTATGTGGGTCAAGCTTTTCGAGCATTTTAGTGATTGAATAATCTACTAACTGGTCGGTATTGACTGTGTCCACATAGTTGTTGTCAATGAGTTGCAATACTTCTTTAAATTTTGTGTAGCCCCGTGCTACATCTGTCACTCCTTTACCGCCACCAAAAAAAGTAGCTCCCAGCAGCATACCCGCAGCCAGTGTAATGCTCAACAAAATTGGCAATCTTACCGTCCAACGGTCATTTTGAATTGGATTTTCCATATAATACTTAAAGAAGGGAACATAGATAAAGCATAAAATTAACGAACAAATGCAAAAGGTAGTTTATAACTGTCAAAAATCTCTTTAAACTTTCCGTTCTTTGTGAAAAATACTGCCTTAAAAATCCATGAAACCTGAAAAGAAACTTTTTCTCTTAGACGCATTTGCGCTAATTTATCGTGCTCATTTTGCATTTATTAAAAGTCCACGTATCAACTCAAAAGGGTTGAATACCAGTGCTATATTTGGTTTTGCTAATACTCTTTTAGAAGTTTTAAAAGACGAAAAGCCTACCCACTTAGGAGTGGCCTTTGATACCCCTAAGCCTACCTTTCGACATATTCAGTTTGAAGCTTATAAAGCCCAACGCCAACAGCAGCCCGAAGACATCACTATTGCTGTTCCTTATGTAAAACAATTATTGCAGGCATTATGTATTCCCATTTTAGAGTTAGATGGATACGAAGCCGACGATGTGGTGGGGACACTTGCCAAAAAAGCAGCCCGCCAAGGGTTTGAAGTTTTTATGATGTCGCCCGACAAAGATTATGGGCAGTTGGTGGAAGAACATATTTATTTGTACAAACCAGCTATATCAGGTAAAGGTGTTGAAATTATGGGCCCGAAGGAAGTATGTGCTCGTTGGGGAATCAAAGAAATTAGCCAAGTAATAGATATGCTTGGTTTACAAGGAGATGCTTCCGACAATATCCCGGGGATTCCAGGAGTTGGTGAAAAAACTGCTCAAAAATTGATAGAGGAGTTTGGTTCGGTCGAAAATCTGATAGCCAATACCGATAAACTTGCAGGTAAACTCAAAGAAAAAGTAATTGAAGGGGCAGAAAAAGCAGTATTGTCAAAACACTTGGCTACGATTGATATCAATGTGCCAATTGAGTTTGATGAGCAAGAATTGCTAATGTGTGAGCCTAATAAAGAAATGCTTTCATCCTTGTTGGATGAACTGGAATTCAGAACTTTGCGTAAACGAATGTTAGGGGAAACCGAGACACCAGTGCCAGTACCTGTTGCTGATAAAAAAGGACAATTAAATTTGTTTGGAGATACTACTACTACCCCAAAAATACTGCCAGAAAGCCAGCCGCAATTTGTTAACCCCTCTCCTTATTCGGTTTTTCATACAGAGTCTTCTACTGAACGCCGAACAGTTGCAAATACTCTCCACCGCTATCATTTGATAGATACACCAGAGCTTCGACAATCGTTGGCGCATTATTTGAGTTTGCAAGAATCATTTTGTTTTGACACTGAGACTACTTCGGTAGATGCTGTAGATGCCGATTTGGTCGGTTTGTCGTTTGCCTATCAAAAAGGAGAGGCATTTTATGTGACTGTGCCAGTTGATAGAGAAGAGGCGCAAAAGGTAGTCGAAGATTTTAGAGCAGTATTGGAGGACGAAAAAATTGAGAAAATAGCTCAAAACCTCAAATACGATATGCTTATACTCCAAAATTATGGAGTGCAGGTCGCAGGACCCCTGTACGATACAATGTTGGCACATTACCTGTTAGAGCCTGAAAAACGCCATAATATGGATGTTTTGGCTAATTCGTATTTGAATTATGAGCCTGTTTCGATTGAATCACTCATTGGTAAGAAAGGGCCAAAGCAACTTACGATGCGTGATGTAGCAGTAGAAAAATTAGTAGAATATGCTGCCGAAGATGCTGATATTACTTTGCAGTTAAAAGAAAAATTAAATCCATTGCTGATTGAAAATCAGGCAGAAAAACTATTCCGAGGTGTAGAGGTTCCATTGGTAGCTGTTTTGGCTTCCATGGAGCGAGAAGGTGTAAAGGTAGATATGCAGGCGTTGGTCGAAATGTCAGGTGTTTTGGAAATAGACTTGAAACAGGTAGAAGGTGAAGTCTATGGCTTGGCAGGTGAAGAGTTTAATATTTCGTCACCAAAACAGCTGGGTATTGTTTTATTTGATAAACTTAAACTAATCAAAAACCCTAAAAAAACAGCCACGGGGCAATATGCGACGGGCGAGGATATTCTTTCAGATCTTGAAACTGAACATGAAATAGTACGTAAAATATTGGATTATAGAGAGTTGCAAAAGTTAAAGTCCACTTATGTAGATGCCTTACCATTGCTGATTAATCCTAAAACAGGACGTATTCACACCTCATTTAATCAAGCTGTCACTTCTACGGGACGTTTGAGTAGTACCAATCCGAATCTTCAAAATATCCCCATTCGAACTCCTCGTGGGCGTGAGATTCGAAAAGCTTTTATACCCAAAAACGAAGATTATTTGATTCTGTCTGCCGATTATTCGCAAATCGAATTGCGTATTATGGCAGCTTTCAGCCAAGATTCTACCATGCTCGAAGCCTTCAACAATGGCTTGGATATTCACGCCAGTACCGCCAGCAAGGTATTTAAAGTAGAACTTAGTGAAGTAACTTCTGATATGCGACGTAAAGCCAAAATGGTCAATTTTGGAATCATTTACGGCATTTCAGCCTTTGGATTAGCGCAACGACTCGGGATTCCTCGTGGAGAAGCAAGTGAGATTATTAAAGCGTATTTTCAGGAATTTCCTTCAGTAAAAACCTTCATGGATTTATCTATCAATAAAGCGCGCGAACAAAAATATGTGGAAACAATTTTAGGTCGTCGCCGCTATTTGGCAGATATTGATTCGCAAAATCAAACTACGCGCAGCTTTGCCGAACGTAATGCCATCAATGCTCCCATCCAAGGCTCGGCAGCGGATATGATTAAGGTAGCGATGATTAATATTCACGATTTTTTGCAGAAAGAAAAACTCCGTTCGCGTATGATTCTCCAAGTACACGACGAATTGGTTTTTGATGCTCATCGTGATGAAGTAGAATTATTGAGTCAGCGAGTTAATGAATTGATGGTGAATGCAATTCCCTTGCCTGTTAAAATGGAAACAGGGATTGGTAAAGGAATCAATTGGTTAGAAGCGCATTAATTCTGATTCCCATATTTCACAGCTGTTCCATCCATGACAAAGCCTTGATAATCTTTGGCGGTGTAGTATTTGTAGCGAACGTTTACAATCGCGTGTGCACCCATACCTACGGCTTGTATAATAAGTTGGTCAAGGAGAGCACGCTTTTGCTCTTCGTCATTGCCTCGATAAATCATTCGCCCGCCTTTGGTCTGAGACTCGCTAAGCGGCACTTCTTTTTCGATTTTTACGGGACCTATGGCTGTATAAGTTCGAGTTGTGGGCTGATTTTCGTAGAAGACATCAATCGGGTATTCTGCATTTGCCAATTTAATAGGTACTCCCAAACCGCCATTGGGAGACGAGAGGGGACGTGCGCAGGAGATAAAAAGTGCAAAGACGAAGGTATAAAGAGTAAAGTGGGTAATCCGTTTGAGCATGTTCATCCTTCTATTGATCTAATATTCGACTATGAGAGATAGGGTTTGGAAGTTATTGCGGTCCTTTGTAAAAGGAAACGAAAATTTGCTGGTTTGTATTGCCGCTTTAAAAAATGGTTTTTCTTGAGAGATGCAGTTATTTTTTCGATATATTATGGGTGCTATGAAAGAATTTGCTGATGTAAAAATAGAAGGTAAACGGTTATTTTGTGACATTTTCGAGAAAGATATAGACAAAACCTGTAATTTAAAATAAGATAAGGTACTTGTTTAACAAAAAAAATGGTACGAAATTTGCCACCGCTTTTAGCAACTCGGTATTTATGAAACAAAAGGGGCTTCAAATAAGATTGATTTCAACGACTTTAGCATTGTTGCTGTTAATAACAGCAATGGCAGGAAAGGCGTTGTCGTTGCCCCAAGCTGATGTAAAAAAGGCAATTGCTGAAAAAACTTCCAAGGATAAAAAAGCCAAAGACGAACGTCCCGTTATTCAGGAAATGTCGTTGGAAGCAGTTGTTGCTCCTGCTATTTCGTTTGATTTTGAGCAGTCGTTTTATTTTTTGCCCACTATCTTCTGTATTGAATTACCGTTTATAAGTACACTTCCCAAGCGGTTTGATATTTTTTACTATTTCTTCTCTTTTTTCCGAAACGTTTTCGGGCACTTCATCGCAATTAATGCACCTTAATCAATTCTAAGGTTGATTGTATTTTATCGTGTCGTCGGTACGATAAGTCTTTTGACGCTTACCAGCGTTTGCACTCCCTGTTTTCGGGCGTTATTTAATTACTCATTTCATCCATTTATTCATTACTCATAAAAACAATGCAAAACAGACTTGGCATTTGGATTTTGACCGTAGTAGTTGCTTTATTGAGCATTTATTACTTGTCATTTACGTTTGTAGCACGCAGTATTCGTAAAGATGCGGAAGCATTCGCTACAGGAAAAGACGGTATCGTTGATGTTAAAAAGAAAGAACGTTATCTTGATTCGCTTCGCCGCGAGCCAGTTTATTTAGGAACAACTTACCAAGAAGTAACTCAACGCGAATTAGGATTGGGGCTTGATTTGCAAGGTGGTATGCACGTGGTATTGGAAGTAGCACCTACTGATATTATGAAAGGTTTGGCTGGCGGTAATGCTCGCAACACTCAATTTAATGAAGCGTTGAAAAAAGCCGTAGAAGCTCAGAAATCAAGCCAATCTAGTTTTGTGGACTTGTTTGTGACGGAATACAAGCGATTGGCTCCCAATGCTCAATTGGCACAGATTTTCTCCAACAGTACCAACCGTGGTAAAATCAACAACAGTTCTTCTGACGGAGATGTGGTTAAGTTTTTGAAAGGTGAAGTAGATGGCGCTACTAGCCGGGCGTTTCAAATTATTCAACAACGGGTAGATAAATTTGGTGTAGCCAACCCGAATATCCAACGTTTACCTGGTTCAGGTCGGATTTTGATTGAATTACCAGGAGTAGATAATCCTGAGCGTGTTCGTCGCCTTTTGACAGGTTCGGCCAAGTTGGAATTCTGCGAAGTTTATACGCTTGATGATATTTCTCCTGCTCTTAATTCCTTAGGTGCATATCTTACACAACTGGATTTAGAAAAGAAGATTGCTGAAAAAGGAGCTGCCAAAAAAGATACTAGTAAAACAGGAGGAGATTTGGCTTCACAGTTGGCCAAAGGTGCTAAGACAGATTCAACAGCAACAGATACAACTGCCAATCAAACTGGCTTGGCAAGTCTGTTTGTTCCTATTTCTCAAGGACAATTGGGCGTTTATGCAAAAGATACAGCTCGTGCTAACGAAATTTTACGTCGTCCTGAAGTAAAATCAATGTTTCCTTCTGATGTAACAATTCTTTGGGATCGTAAAGGAATTGAAACTACTGATAAACGTAATGAAATTGTTGGAATTTACTTCATCAAAAAATCAAACAATCAAGCACCGCTTGAAGGTGATGTAATTGTGGATGCAGGAAACGATTACGATGATCGTGGTCGTCCAGAAGTAAATATGCGTATGAATGCTGAGGGAGCTCGTAAATGGAAAAACTTAACTGCTGCCAACATTGGACGCCCTGTAGCGATTATTTTGGATGACTTTGTTTATACTGCTCCTAACGTTCAAAACGAAATTCCTAACGGTAATTCCAGTATCACAGGTAACTTCACAGTAGAAGAGACCAAAGACATGGCCAACGTATTGAAGGCGGGTAAATTACCTGCACCCACCACGATTGTGGAAGAAGCGGTTGTAGGTGCGACTCTTGGTTCTGAATCAGTAAATGCTGGGGTGATTTCGTCATTAGTCGGTTTGTTAGTAGTTCTTATCTTCATGGTGGTTTACTACAACAAAGCAGGGATGATTGCTGACGTAGCTTTGATTATCAACTTGTTTTTCTTGATGGGTATCATGGCCTCACTGGGCGCTATCTTGACTTTGCCAGGTATCGCAGGTATTGTATTGACGATTGGTATGGCGGTAGATGCAAACGTACTTGTTTTTGAACGTATCAAAGAGGAATTAGCAGCAGGGAAAGACTTAAAATTGGCTATTTCTGACGGCTTCAAAAACTCACTTTCTTCGATTCTTGATTCAAACGTCACTACATTGTTGACAGGTATTATTTTGTTCTTTTTAGGAACAGGTTTGATTCTTGGATTTGCTACTACCCTCGTAATAGGTATTTTGACTTCTTTGTTTGCTGCTTTGTTTGTATCGCGTCTAATTTTGGAATGGTGGATAAGCAAAGGACGTAAAATTGAATTCTATTCAAGTTGGTCACAGAATCTTTTCAAGGGTGCTGATTTCGACTTTGTATCGCGCCGTCGTATGTATTACATCATCTCATCAGCGATTATTGGTGCAGGTATTATTTCTGTTATTTTTAAAGGTTTCGGTTTAGGCGTTGACTTCAAAGGTGGACGCAGCTATGTAGTACGTTTTGAACAAGGTGTCAATACAACAGAAGTTCGTGAAGCATTAACAAGTGTATTTGAAGCAGCTCCCGAAGTAAAAACATATGGTGGAGCAGGCATTGGGGCAAATGAGCAAGTTAAAATCACGACCAGTTATTTGGCAGACGCTACCACTCCAGATTCTGACAAACAGGCAGAAGCTAAACTGAATGAAGGATTGAGCAAATTGGCAAATAATAAAGCCAAAATTCAAAGCTCGCAGAAAGTAGGGCCAACTATTGCATTTGACTTGATTATGACTTCACTCAAGGCTCTGTTGTTGGCTATTTTAGTAGTATCGGCTTATATCTACATTCGTTTCCGAAGAGTAGCCTTTGTGTGGGGAGCGGTTGTCGCATTATTCCACGACGTTCTTATTATTTTGGCGGTATTCTCCATTTTTAATGGTTTGTTGCCTTTCTCTTTGGACGTTGACCAAGCGTTTGTTGGTGCAGTTTTGACCATTATGGGTTATTCAATGAATGATACGGTGGTAGTATTTGACCGTGTTCGTGAATACTTAAGAGATAACCGTAATAAGAAAGAATCCATTCCGACTATTATCAACAACGCCTTAAACAGCACGCTCAGTCGTACAGCGGTGACGGGGCTTTCTACCTTATTTGTGTTGATTGTATTGTTTATCTTTGGTGGAGAAGTAATTCGTGGATTTTCTTTTGCAATGCTTCTTGGGGTAATTGTTGGTACTTATTCTTCTCTGTTTGTAGCTACGCCTATCGTGGTTGATTCGCTTACTCGTTCACAAGCAAAAGAAGATGCCTTGCCAGCAGATGCGAAAAAAGAAGCTCCTACTCGCCTTATTTCTGATTTTCCTGATACTCCGCGTGGTGGGTTGCAGCAATTAGATATGCCGCAAGAAGAAGCACCAGAAGAAAAACCTAAAAAAGAAAAGAAAGCTCCGCTTATCAAACCTTCTTTGAAGAAATAAGCGACTTCAATTCCTCTCTGGAGTAGGCATAAACTTAAAGAGCCAGCGAATTCGCTGGCTCTTTAAGTTTATGCCTTTTTTATAACAAGACTATATCGTTGGCGTTGGCTACTTCAAAGTTTTGGGTACGTAGATTTTGAACAATCACCACCGAAGATTCACGGGCTTTGGCCACTGCTACCAAATTCCCTTCCGAATTAAGCAACTCCACCACTTCGCCCGCTTCAAAATCGCCCGCTACGTTTTTAATCCCAACGGCCAAAAGGCTTTTGCGATTTTGAAGGGCTTGCGCAGCGCCGTCGTCGATGGTAATACGGCCTGCCACCAAACTTCCACTGCCCAACCAGCGATTACGCGCCGAAAGACTATTGTCTTGTGGGGCGAAAACCGTCCCCGTTTCTTCCCGAATCGCGTGCAAAATGCCATCGGGTTCGTTCATTCCAAAAATAATGGTACGAATGCCCATACGCGTCGCCAATTTGGCAAACGTCAGTTTCGACGTCATTCCTCCTAAGCCTACACTTGATTTATCGCTTCGCACAAACTGAAACACGTCATTGACCTGCGATACGCGCGGAATCACTTGGCCTTTATCATCCAACAAACCTCCTACCGACGTACAAAGCATCAGGGTATCTGCCCCAAATCCAACGGCAATGAGGGTAGCGAGTTCGTCGTTGTCAGAAAATTTCAGCTCGTGACTACTGACCACGTCGTTTTCGTTGACGATAGGAATGATGCCGTTTTCCCACAGTTCTTGAAAGGTATCTTTCATTTGCAAAAACTGATCACGGTTGGCAAAATGCCCCCGTTCGCACAGGCTTTGCGCCACGGGAATGTCGTAAGGCGAAAAAAACTGCGCGTATTTGTTCAACAACAATAAGTTACCAATGGCCGCCGCTGCTTTGCGTTGAGTGATTTCTCCCGCGTAGCTGCGGATGTATTGTTTCCCCGCCGCCACGGCTCCCGACGACACAATAACGACGTGATAATCGGTGTATAACTGAGCAACTTGGCGCGCAATCTCCACCATCACAAGCTGATTGAGTTCTCCGTTTGCTTTGGTGATGGCTGCACTTCCGAATTTTAAAACTAAGATGGGCTTTGACATACAACTCGTAATCTTTGCGACAAAGGTACAAAGGCTGACCCAAAGAGTACACTACTTTTCAATCGTCAATTCATCTTTTACGTTACCATCAGGATCGAGGCAACGATACACTAAGCGGTTGCCGTCGATGCGGATGTGCTGATACACAGGGCCGCTTTGAAAACGCGCCGCCGCATACGGCTCCTCTGGCCATTCTTTGTGGTGACTCGGGATGCTAATTGAAATCGTATAAATCGTCCCGTTTTTGGGGCTTTCCACTATTTTTTCGGCCTTCATGGGCTTGCTGCGCATGTAATAATGCACGTGCCCGCTCATGACCATGTCCACGTGGTAACGGTCAAAAAGAACGCCCCACTCTTTGCGGATTTGCGAATAGTCTTCTTCAAAATTATAGGGTGGAAAATGCAGCATCACAAACTTCCATTTGGCTTTTGAATTGGCCAACTGCTGTTCTATCCAAGCCGTTTGTTCGTGGTTCAAAAACGTCCCGTCAATCATCACAAAAAGGGCATTTTGGTACTCAAACGAATACGTACGCTCTTTGGGCAACTGTGCAGGCCCGTTGGCAGGCAAGCTAAAAAGTTGTTGGTACATGGCCGCCCCAAGGCCGTCTTGGCTATCGTGATTGCCTGGAATAGGCATCAGCGGCTTGTAACTCAAAACGTTGCCAGAATGGTAAAAAAACTCGTCCCACTCGTCGCGGTTCAGGCCCGTACTGACCAAATCTCCGATGATAGAATAAAACGAAATTTCGGGGTGGCGGGCTAAGGTTTTTTGCGCCATTGCACCCCAGTCGTGCGACTTGTGGGTATCGCCAAACCAAATGAACGAAAAGCCTTCGGGTGTCGCAGCTTGGGTTTTAAACGACGCCACATCCGACCAGCCACCGCTCGCCGAACCTACCCGATAGTGATACGTAGTGGCGGGTTGTAATCCTTTCAAATGCGCCGAAAAATGGTTGATATAACGGTCGTTGCGAAGAAGTCGGTCTTCAATCGTTATCATTGAGGCTTCTGTCCGCAGCGTATCTGTTGTTTGGGCTTTCCAGTAAATTACTTGCCCTTTTGTTACGTTAGGTCGCGTGCGCCATTGCACTTCTATCGTCGTTTTGGGGTCACCGCTGAGGTTAAGCACCACTTGGTCGGGACGCGACTGCGACGGGTAAGGCGTCTGTCTAAATGCGTTTTTTAAATGGGCTTCCCGCGCCCGTCCCCGAATCGTCGTAAAGAGTATTTGGCCTTTCAATGCTTCAGGGACTTCTTCCAACACCAAATCGTCCCAATCGTGGTAAGTAAACGCGCCTACTTTCATTTCGTGGAACTGTTGATTGGCTGGCGATACCCGCGAAATCTTTACTTTCTCACCCTTTTTTTGGGCACCAACGCTGATAAAATAGACAGGACGGTGCTTGTCAAATCCGTTGATTCCCAACTGAACGGTTCCCTTGTTAAACTTCTTTTGCCAAACTTCGTAGGTATATTCTTCGTTTTTGACTTGCATGGTAGTTTTTTGGAAACCACTTTTCGCCAGCCAAAACGGAGGAATTTTTTGGGCTTGGTCACGCATGAGCGAAACCACCACGGGGACGTTCACCTCAAACGTCCAGTAGCGCGTCGCTAAAATTTGGCGTTCTTTTGCCGACAAAAAACCAAGGATGTATTCGTCCGAAATTGTGTCTAACTGAGCGGGAGTCAATTGTTGGTACAAGCGCGTCACCGCGCCGTCGAGCACTTCTTTAACCGTGGTTTGGGCTTGGATTTTGAACGTAAAAAAAGCGAGAAAAACGAATGGTGTGAGAAAACGTAATTGCATAAAAATCAATTAATTAAAACTTATTTAAATCTTCCCGAAAGTTTTAAACTTTCGGGAAGATGGTAACCTTCGGGAAGGTAATAGTTCCTACTTCGCAGGATACTGCTTTTCGAGCCAAGCAACCATTTTTGAAAACACATCTACCGCCGCCGAAGCACTCATCCCGTGTTTTTCTTTTGGGTAAAGTTCTAACTGAGAAAGTGTTCCCAGCGATTGTAGTTTTTTATGGAGATTTTCGGCCTGACTGACGTGCACCAACGGGTCTTCTACGCCGTGAAAAGAGATGGTAGGCACGGCCGTATCTTTGGTCAAATGCAATAACGGACTTGCATCCACACAGATTTGGGCTTTATAATCAGGCGTCCCTAAAAAGCGAATGACGGTATTGTCGGCATCGCTGCCATCGGGGCGGATGCTTTTATCCGTCAAGTCGGTAGGTCCCCACAGGTTGACAACCGTTTTTACCTGTTTTTTGGTGTCGTGTTTGTAGGCGTACAGCATCGCCAAATGCGCTCCTGCGCTGCCGCCCATGAGGGCAAATTCGTTGCCGTTAAAACCGTACCGTTTTGCCTTGCTCGACAAAAATTCGAGGGCTTTTTTTACGTCTTCAATTTGAGCAGGAAAAAGGTTTTGACCCTCTTTTACCAAACGATAATTAATAGAAACTACCATATAACCCCGATTCCCGACCAGCTCTTCAAGCAACTGTTTGGGAAACTCACTTTTATCTCCTCGGCTCCACGACCCTCCGTGAATATAGACAATCAGCTTGGTGTTGCTGTTGTGATTGTCAGGATAAAACGCATCAAGCAAATTCTGTTTTCCTTCGGCATCGCCATACGGCACATCCAACAGCGACTGATAGCTTGGTTTCTTAGGCAGCGGAGCCGCATTTTGGCTTAAACCATTTCGCCATCCGTTGGTCGTTAAATATTTTACCAATGCTTCGGGCTGGTCGGTTTGAATGCCGTTGACGCCTTTCTGAAGCGCATTGTTCCACGCCTCTGGGCCTTCCGAAGGGCTTTGAACATCTAGCCAAACGCTTACGCCCTCGCTTTGGGCGGCTTGCACCATTTCTTTGTCGTAGATATTATCGAGCGCTTCGATTTTGACTTGTCCCAGAAAATACCGCAGTTGGTCTTTGTTTTTTACCTCGTCAAACAAGCTCGTCATCAACGGCATTTGAGGAGCCACGCTCCGCCATTTTTTGTAGTCGGGGACTTTGTTTAAATAGACAACTACTTGATTTTCCATTCCCTCCGCCTGAATCTGTTTCCAGGTTTCGGCCACGTCGGCATTTTTAAAATCGAGGTAAATATGAATGCGGTTTTTGCACAAACGCAACACCTCCCGAAACTCAGGGATTCGGTAAGCCGTTGGGTCGTCGGCTTTGGGATTTTTGAGTTGAAGCGATTGAAGTTCGGCCCACGTTTTGTCTGCTACATTGCCTTGACCATTGGTCATACGGTCAACGGTCGCATCGTGGTGAATCATCAAAATACCATCTTTGCTTGTCCTAAGGTCAATTTCAACATAATCGGCTCCACTTTTGATGGCTTCTTCGTAAGACGCCAAACTATTTTCGGGAACACTAATGTGGTTGCCTCGGTGAGCAATCACCACTAATTTATTTTTTGATATAGGAAGAACGGGAGTTGTTTGAGCAACCCCCGTAAAAATGCTAAGTAGAGCGATAAGCAGTGTCATCGCATACCTTTGGGCATATTTCATAGAAAAACGAATTAACTATCTCAGTTGAAAGGGCGTCTTTGCATCATGTTCTGACATGAGCTTGTTAAAATACTCTTCCAGAATGACAGAGTACTCTGGAGACATTTCGGTTGCTCCCAGTCCTACCAACAATTCGTCAAACTCCTCTTTCGATAGCTTGTTGCTTAGTAGCTTATCGACTAGGTACTCTGGACGGGAGTGTTCCATGGTCATTTGTTTATACAGTACATCTAAAGTACGCCAAAGACTACCCAAAAGACTACTTTAAAGCACCTTTTTCTGGTCTGTCAGAAATACACGGGTGCTTACGGTATAGGTTCCACCTTCAGGGTTTTTGTATTTTAAGTCAACGTAAAACGCTTTGTAGCCGCTGCTTGGGTAGTTTTCTTTTAACTTGATTTTTGACGTATTCGACACTCCCAACGACTGACTTGTCCACTTTTCGTTTCTAAAATCTTTGTCTGCCGAAGTTGCCGACCAAACAATCGCATCAACTAAACCATCGCTTGCCGTATTTATACTCAATTTCACGCCTTTACGGCTCGACGACGCCTTCCATTTTGGGGTTGGATACGCGCGGTTGTTGATGGTCGTTCCAAAAAAGGCACTCAACGCTTCCAATGCTTGCGCTCCGCCACCCAAATCGTGCCCAGCGTTGGGTACGTAGTGAATCATGTTTTGTCCAGGAATCTGGTCATAGTAATGTTTGATGGCGTCCACCGTCCAGTATTCGTCGTTGGTACCAATGAAAATGATTTTAGGCACTGTCAACTTAGCACGGTACGAATATGGGTCAATCATGGTCGTAATGGCGGCTCCTTTGGGCGTATTGGCCGTTTGAGGAATCTCCAACTTTACGTAATCTTCAATTTGAACGCTGTACTCACCGTAGCTTTTAAGCTGATAATCAAGCGTTGCTGGCATGTTGAGCATGTCAATCACCATTGGCCCGATGGCTTTCACGCGTGCATCATCAATAGCAGCCGAGAGCCACGTTGTCCATCCACGTTTTGAAGCGCCTGTTACTACAAAGCTATTAACCTCATGGTTAAGTTTTTGTTTTGAAAATGCTTGTACAGCGTCCATAGCTTTCACCGCGCTTTTCACCATCGGAAACAACAACGGCCAGGTATAATCGCCGTCTTTTTTGAAGTTGTGTAAGGTATAAGAAATGAGCGCATCTTCGGTCAATTTGCCGTAAAGTGGTTGGTTAGGTGCTTGTTTCAACAACACTACAATGGCTTTATTTTTGGACGAAATTCCTGCCAACGGCAACCAAAGTTTGTCTTTGGTGCTCCAGTTGGGCTGCTCGTCTTTATTGGAACCACCCGTAATAAACAACAGCGCGCCATCGTGGGTATTTTCTTTGGGAACAAAGACCGTAAGCTGGTGACGCCACGTAATTCCTCGCCATTTTTGGGAAGTCAAGAGAAGGTTATAGCCCGTCACGTCGCCCATTGGAAACGAGTCTTTCAATTCCCACGTAAAGGTATCGTCACCGTTATTGATGTAACTTTTGAGAGCCGTTTCGGGAGTAACGTTTGCTTGTTGGGCCCGAAGAAGCGGCGTAGCCACCCAAACGATGGCTGCTATCAAAAAGAGTTTAAAAAATGGCTTACGCATGATGATTGGAGATAGAGGATTTTTAGGGTTACAAATGAATTTTTCGTTCTTTGAGCAATTTCAACAACAACTCGGGCTCGTCGGTTTGCACCACGTTGGCTCCGTGTTTGAGAAGCTGCCCCAGCGATTCGTCGGTTTTTCCTGCGCGAAGCGCCGCATCTACAGATCCCAGTGCATTTATCCACACCCGAGATTTGTACTTTTTGATGGTTCCGACCACTTCGGGGGTATAAAACGAGAAGTCGATGTGGACGATTTCGGGCTGAAACAACACAATGGCCGAATCGGCTTCGGCCAGCGAATGCGCCCGTGGCATCAACATGTAGCGTTTGTTTTTCTTGTCAACGTACTTCAGGATTTCGTAATCACTATCAAAGAAAATAACAATATCTTCGGTTTTGGTTTTTCGTATTACCTCCAAAACCGCGTCCATTTTATCAGTTTTTAGGTCCAAATCGACCAAAATATGGCCTTTTGCCAACAAAAGCGCTTCTTCCAGCGTCGGGATTTTTTCAGCGGTTGCTTTGCCATTTTCAACCAAAAAAAGCTGATTGAGCTGCGCAAAGGTCATTTCTTCTAACTTTCCCTTACCCGTCGTGGTGCGATTGATGGTCGCGTCGTGCATAATCACGGGTACACCATCGGAAGTTACTTTTACATCAATCTCCAAAATATCTACCCCTAGCCGTATCGCTTCTTTGATGGCGGGAATGGAGTTTTCGGGAAATTGGTTGTGCGCTGCTCGGTGCGAGGCTACCAGTACGGTATTCGATTTTGGGTTCAAGAAATCTTTTTTGATGTCTTTGACGTTTCGTTGTCCCCAAGCCGTCCCTATCGACAACCCCATTATACTCCACCAGAGCCACTGTTTTTTCATCATTTTATCGTTCAATTATTGCGCCTTTGGACTCTCTTTGACGAGTTT
>JBDHXS010000084.1:0-14980 GCA_039810845.1 Runella sp.
GTTCCTCTAAGCTTAGTTTATAAGCTCCAAACCGCAAGCCCATGTCTATTTTAGCGTGAGGGTCTTGTGGTTGAAAATCTGCTTCGTACTCACCCGTCAACCGCACCGTCAGCTCCTGAAAAATTTCCCAATCGTACTTAGCTTCTTTAGCTTTGGGAAATAGTGGCTCCGAAAAACGAGTAACATTCCTCACTGCCAAAGCATTGAAGGTCAAATCATAATGAGACACTTCCAGCCCCGTAGCAGGCGGTAAAATAATATCAGCGTGCTGGGTGGTTTCGTTGATATAAATATCCACTGACACCATAAAATCAAGTTGCTCAAAGGCCGTATCAAGTTGTCGTCCGTTGGGCGTCGAAAGAATAGGATTTCCACAACTTGTAATCAATGCTTTTATTTGTTCTTCTCCTTCAGTCAGAATTTCTTCGGCCAAGACCGACACAGGTAGTTCACCCATAAATTCAGGCAGTCCTCGCACACGACTTTGGTAACGGTTGTATTTTTCGTACAAACCTTTGGCAGTAGCTAAAATATCCATGGCAGGTTGAGTAAACATCGCGCCACCGACTTTGTCTATATTGCCTGTCACAACGTTAAACACATTTAACAACCACTGACAAGCCCCACCAAAAGCTTGGGTTGAAAGCCCTATACGCCCATAAGCTACTGCCGATTTTGCTTTGGTAAACGCACGGACAATTTTTCGAACCATATTAGCCGCAATTCCCGTTTGATTTTCTACTTTTTCAGGAGAAAACTCCGCTACAATTTCTTTGAGTTCTTCCAAACCCGTAATATTGTTAGGGCATTTTTCTAACCCTTCCACAAAAATTACGTGAAGCATCGCCAACAATAAAAACACATCTGTTCCTGGCCGAATAAAATGATGCTCATCAGCTTTAGCAGCAGTTTCCGTAAAGCGTGGATCAATCACAACTACTTTTCCACCGCGTTGTTGAATGGCTTTGAGACGGTTGGCTACATCGGGAACGGTCATCAAGCTGCCGTTTGAAGCAACGGGATTCCCCCCCATAATCAACCAAAAATCGGTATTATCAATATCAGGAATTGGCAACAAAAACGGATGTCCAAACATTTGCCAAGCTGCAAAGTGGTGCGGCAGCTGGTCAGTAGAGGTAGCGGAAAAAATATTTTTTGTTTTTAAAGACCGCATTAAACTCGTACCAGACAAAAAAGTACCTGAATTATGAACGGAAGGATTTCCTGCGTACATGGCAACGGCATTGTTGCCATACTTATGTTGAATATCTTTTAATTTAGTAGCGACTTCATCAAAAGCCTCCTCCCAACTAATTGCCTCCCAGCCGCTTTCAGTACGCTTTACAGGCTGTCGAAGGCGATTAGGGTCTTCATAAATATCTTTCAATGCCACTGCTTTAGGGCAAATATGTCCTCTACTGAAAGAATCGTTTTTATCACCCGCAATTGATATGATTTGATTTCTTACATACTTGATTTCGAGACCACAAATTGCCTCACACAAGTTACAGGCGCGGTAGTGTACACTTGGATTTGTCATGTTTTTAGCTTGTTGGATGCAATTTAAATATTTTTTACCAACTTCTTTTTTTAGATACTTTTTTGATTTTCAAAAAGTTACTATCTTTGCATCCCGTTTTGAAACAATGCATCGTAACATCATAAAGAGTTGATACACAAATGAAAAAAGGCATTCATCCAGATTACAGAGAAATCGTATTTTGGGATTTAGCGACAGACGATAAGTTCGTAACTCGTTCTTGTGCTCCTACCAAAGAAACGATTGAATTTGAAGGTAAAACTTATCCTGTGTTCAAAGCAGAGGTAACTTCACAGTCACACCCATTCTATACTGGCAAAAATACATTGCTTGATACAGCAGGCCGGGTTGACAAGTTCCTTAAAAAATACGGAAAGAGATAGTTGGCAATTTACGGTCAAAATAAAGAGCGATAAGTTGTTTAAGCAATTTATCGCTCTTTATTTTTTTAGGTTTTCAAGTATAATTTCAATAACTGACCGACTGCCAATAAAATAAATAAAGTCCCTAAAAAGCGATTTATGCTAAACTTTCTCAGTTTATCTAACAAAGTTTCCCGAAAATAAGCAGTTAGATAAGCCACCCCTACCAACAGCCCTAACGCTCCTACAGCCGTGCCTATCACAAAGGCGATTTGCTCCCACAGTGTCTGCACATGTAGTCCGCTATACATTCCTAACTGTACCAATACCAGCAACCAATATGGAAACAATTGAGGATTGAGTAAGCCAATTGTTAGGCCTTTTAGAAATGAGAAAGACTGTTGTGGCGTATTTTCAAATTTAGTTGGTCTATTAGGGGTCAAAAAAATCACAATCCCTACCCCAAATAACAACGGAACTGCACTCCACTCCAACAATGTCCAAACACTTGGGTGTTGTTCTAACCATACTCCTGCCCAAATCGCTGCTGCCGCATAAATCATTTCGGGTAAACATCCACCCAACGCTATCCATAGTCCTGCACTTAGGTCTCGCCGTAAAACAGATTGAATAACTGTCAGATTAACAGGGCCTAATTGTAAAGAACCTACAAAACTGATAGCCGTAGTAACAAGAAAAATAAGCAATGATTTTTCCATTACATTAAACTACCAACCGCTATAGGGTGAGGGGCTAACAGCCGTCCAACCTCCATCAACAACCAAAAATTGTCCTGTGATATGTGATGACATGGGTGAAACTAAAAACAATGCAGCATGGGCAATGTCTTGCACCGTTGCAGGACGTCCCATAGGTGTAATTCTTCCCCAAGTTTTAGCGTATTCAGGATCTTCAGCAGTACGTTCGGTCATAGTAGCACCAGGAGCTACGGTATTGATGGTAATGTTATAAGGTGAAAGTTCAATCACTAAACTTTTTGCCAGCATTTCAAGTGCTGCTTTAGTCATCCCATACGCAGCAAGATACTGATGGGCTTGGTGGCCCGTCACTGATGACATTAGTAAAATTCGCCCCCCTTCGCCTTGTGTACGCATTTGACGCGCTGCTGCTTGGGTTAGAAAAAAACTCCCCCGAATATTTAAGTCCAACAATTTTTGTAAGGATTCTGGTTCATATTCAAAAAAATCGCCAAAGGTAGTGATACCTGCATTGGCGACAACGGTAGTGAGTTTACCAAAAACTTTGACTGCTTCCGCCACCATTTTCCGTACAAAATCTACATCTGCAGCATTTCCCACATAGGCAATACACTTTCCTCCTACTTTTTGGATAGCTTCTGCTGCACTTTGGGCAAGTGTAGTATCCAAATCATTGAGCAATACTGAAGCGCCATTGCTGGCCAATTGCTGGGCAATTTCTAAACCTATCCCCTGCCCTGCTCCTGTTACAATAGCTACTTGGCCTTTGAAGTCTTGCATCTAATTATTGATGATTTGTTAAGGATTTGTTGTAGGCTATTTGACTGTTTTTTTACTCCACCAACTTGCTAACAAAGATCCTGTGACATTCATAATTGGTCCAAAAAGCGCTGGAGCAAGCCCCACGGTTGCTACTTTACCCATTTGAAGCGCTATACCCGAAGCCAAACCTCCATTTTGAAGCCCAACTTCAATCGCTACTGTACGGCAATCTTGTTCAGGCAGCTTCAAGATTCTTGCACTCCAATATCCCAATAAATATCCACTGATGTTGTGTATCAAGGTACATACTATCAATATTCCTCCAACTTTCATCAAACTTTCCCGTCCTGCCGCCGTGATTATACAAATAATCAGTGCAATTCCTGCCATAGATACCAATGGCATGTATTTATTTAAAAATGCGGTTTGGCTCCTAAAAAGCTTATTTACTAATAACCCGACTCCAATTGGTAATATGATAATTTTTAGGATTTCTACCATCATTTTAAAAAAGTCAATTTCGATAAAAGCTCCTCCCAGCAATTTCATCAACAATGGTGTCAGAATCGGTGCAACAAGTGTAGCACAAGAGGTAATCGTAAGCGACAATGCTACGTTGGCTTTTGCTATATAAGCCATCACGTTGGAAGCCAAACCACTAGGAGAACAACCAATCAAAATAATGCCTGCTGCCACTTCGGGGGGAAAGTCAAAACTTGTAGCCAATATAAAACCTACCAACGGCATAATAGTAAACTGACAGATAAGACCAATCAATACACTTTTAGGTGATTTTATTACGGCTTCAAAGTCCGTGGGGCTCATGGTTGTTCCCATCCCAAACATAATGATTTGAAGTAAAGGAAGAATGAGGGTTTTGAGTTGAAAATCTCCAATCTGGGTAAATACCTGTGGGAAAAACATAGCTAAAGTGGCTCCCACAATGATAGAGAGGGTATAAAGGTAATTTCTCATGTATTAATAAAGGGTTTAACAAAAAGCCGCACTCTCTAAAGTGAAAGTGCGGCTTAAAATACTGATAACAGTGATTTCAATCAATAATAAAGCGTAAAATAGCAATGCCCTTATGCTTCAAATAATTGTACAAAGTTTTCAAACAAGTATCTTGAATCATGTGGACCTGGGGAAGCTTCTGGGTGATATTGTACCGAAAACGCAGGCTTGTCTTTTCGGCGAATTCCCTCAATTGTCTTATCATTGAGGTTAATATGTGTCACTTCTACATCAGGATGCGCCTCAATTTCATCGGGACTTACTGCAAATCCGTGGTTTTGAGACGTTACTTCACACATACCTGTCTGGAAATTTTTGACAGGATGGTTCAGTCCACGGTGACCATGGTGCATTTTGTACGTTGAAATACCACTCGCCAAGGCCAAGATTTGATGCCCTAAACAAATTCCAAAAAGGGGTTTATTCGTTTCTAAAAATTTCTGTACAGTTTGTATTGCATAGGGCATAGAAGAAGGGTCTCCTGGGCCATTAGAGATAAAGAAACCATCAGGATTCCAAGCCATTACTTCCTCAAAAGAAGTTTTCGCAGGAAATACCTTGCAATAACAACCACGTTGCGTCAGATTAAGTAGAATACTTTTTTTGATGCCATAATCCATCACAGCTACCCGATAGCGTGCCGTTGATTCATCGCCCATAAAATACGATTCTTTCGTACATACTACTGACGATAATTCTAAACCATCCATGTTAGGAACTTTTTTTAATTGCTCCATCAATAATTTTTCATCCAAAATTTCTGACGAAATAATGGCATTCATTACTCCTTTTTGACGCACATGACGCACCAGCTGGCGAGTATCAACATCACTAATGCCTACAATTCCAGAGCGTTCAAAATAAGTTTGCAGCGAAAAATCAGCTGTTTTTCTTGAATAAATCCGCGAAAATGTATTGCAAACCATCCCGCTGATTTTAATTGAATTGGATTCTTCCTCACTTTCCAATTGTACTCCATAATTACCAATATGAGAATTGGTATTAACCACAATTTGGCCAAAGTAAGAGGGGTCAGTATATATTTCCTGATAACCCGTCATACCTGTATTAAAACAAATTTCGCCCCCCATGGTGCCAGTTTTGCCGAGGGCTAAGCCTCTCAGGGCTGTTCCGTCTTCGAGAAGTAAGAGTGCTGGTTGTTGAGAACCCATTTTTTAGTTGGTATTGAGTAGTTAGTTCTGCAAATTTCAAAAAAAGGGGCTAAACTTTCGTTTAACCCCTTCTGTATTTTAACTTTTCTTCATTTTTTAAAAATATTTCTAAGAAAAGTTATTCTTGGCCACCGTTTAATTGGTCTTGCCAAGCTTTCAACTCATCAAATTTGCCATCACGAGCAAGGGCTGCTTGTTGTGGCCATGTTGCAGGGCTTTTAGAGCCGATGCCTGCTGCCGATACAATCTCTTGAATGGCTTCTGGAGTCATATCTGCCAATTGAGCAAAAGTCGTTATACCCGCTTCAGCAAGTACTTGTGCAATTTTAGGGCCAATTCCTTCGATGATTTCGATGTCATCAGGAGCCGCCTCTACAACTGCGCCATCCTCCGCAGGTACTTCTTCAATAACTGCTACTGCTTTAGCTTCTGCTACTGGAGCATCGGCTGTCGTTGAACCAACTTTTTTACCACCACGGCGGCTACGACGTGTTTTGGTTGCTTTTTCTTCTGTAGAAATCAATAAGGTTTCGTTGAAATCTACCAACTCCATCATACACATTTCAGCAGCATCACCTTGGCGAGTACCTAATTTGATAATACGTGTGTAACCACCAGGACGATCTGCAATTTTGTCTGCAATCGTGCTGAATAATTCTTTTACCACATCTTTCTCTGGAATATAAGAGAAAATAATACGGCGATTGTGCGTGTTATCTTCTTTAGCGCGTGTCAAAATAGGCTCAACATATTTTTTGAGTTCTTTTGCTTTAGCCAAAGTAGTTTCAATACGCTTGTGCAAAATCAGGGACGAAGCCATATTACGTAGCAAAGCACTACGATGCGAGGCTGTACGCCCCAAATGGTTGTCTTTTTTACCGTGTCTCATTGGTTTGAGTTTGTGATTAGCTTCGAGCGGCGGTATTTTACGCGCTTCAGAATACTAACCGGTTGAACAATACATAAAAAAGACCTTCCCCTCTTAGGAAGGCCCGAATCAATTAATCTTCGTCTAAACGATACTTTGCTACATCCATCCCAAATACTAAGTTCTTCTCTGCGACCAATTGTTCCAACTCAGTCAGTGATTTCTTACCAAAATTACGGAACTTCATCATGTCAGCTACTTCAAGTTTAGCTAAGTCGCCAAGTGTCTTGATATCAGCAGATTTGAGGCAGTTGTAAGCTCTTACCGACAGATCGAGATCTGCAAGAGGAGTTTTCAACAATTTACGCATACGCAACATTTCCTCATCTACTTCACTTACTTCGTCGTTTTTCTGCGTTTCAAACGTCATAGTTTGATCAGAGAACAACATAAAGTGTTGGATCAAGATGTAAGCAGCACCTTTAAGTGCTTCTTCTGGGTGGATTGACCCATCAGTACTTACCTCAATAAGCAGTTTTTCGTAGTCAGTTTTCTGCTCTACGCGCGTATTTTCTACGCTGTACTTCACATTTTTGATTGGCGTATAAATCGCGTCAATAGGAATATGACCAATAGGCAGCTCCATGTTACGCGGCTCATCAGCTGGTACATAACCACGACCTTTTTCAATGAGAATTTCCATCTCAAAAGTAATTTGGTCGTCAATGTGACAAATAACTAAGTCTGGGTTCAAAACCTGAAATGAGGACGTAAACTTAGCAATATCGCCAGCAGTCACTACTGATTGGTTCTTTACACTTACTGTTATTTTATTGTCAACCATTTCCGAAATCTTTTTGAAGCGAGCCATTTTCAGGTTCAGCACAATTTCGGTAACATCTTCTACTACACCTTCAATGGAAGAAAATTCGTGTAGTACACTTGGAAATCTTACGCTTGTGATAGCGTAACCTTCCAGCGATGAAAGCAGGATACGACGCAACGCATTTCCGATGGTTACACCGAAGCCTTTTTCCAGCGGCTTGAACTCAAACAACCCGTGAAAGTCGTCGGCCTTTTCCATTACGACCTTGTCAGGCATTTGGAATGCTAAAATAGACATAGGATTAGCAGTTTTTTTAGAGTCCGAAGAGCGGCAATAAACCGCAAAAAAGTATGTTTTACTAAACACACAAAAACAAAACCCTTGACGTGGCAAACCACCTCAGATGGGTTTTGTACTGATTTAAGATTACTTAGAATACAATTCGACGATGGCTTGCTCGTTTACATTCTCCGGAATTTGATCTCTCTCCGGGTATTGTACAAACTTACCTACCATCATACTATTATCCCACTCAAGCCAATTAAAACGTTTGGCGGTAGCAGCACGCGAAGCTAAGCTATCTGCAATGGCTTCAAGCGATTTTGATTTCTCACGAACTCCAACTACTTGACCAGGACGTAGTGAAAATGAAGGCACGTTCACTATTTCTCCATCAATAGTAATGTGTTTGTGAGTAACCAACTGACGAGCAGCGCGACGCGTAGGAGCAATTCCTAAACGGTAAACTGTATTGTCAAGACGGGCTTCACAAAGCTTGAGTAAGTTTTCACCTGTAATTCCCTCACGAACTGCTGCCCGGTGAAATAAATTACGGAATTGGCGTTCCAAAATACCATAGGTATATTTTACCTTTTGCTTCTCCTGCAATTGAAGTGCATATTCTGACTTCTTGCTACGACGTCCCCGGCCGTGTTGGCCCGGAGGATAATTTTTTTTGTTAAGCGCCTTACTGGGGCCCATAATGGCCTCACCAAAACGACGCGAAATCTTAGACTTTGGACCTGTGTACCGTGCCATTTGATTTGATTTATTTTAAACACAAAAATTACCGTAGGAACAATCCAGCAACCCCAGTGTCCAAATTGCAGATTGTTCTTACGGCTTTATAAAAAACTAAAACTTAAACTCTTCTACGCTTGGGAGGACGGCAACCATTGTGTGGTAGCGGAGTAATATCCTTGATAGTGGTAACTTCGATACCTACGTTCTGAACTGTACGAATAGCCGATTCACGACCAGAACCTGGGCCTTTTACAAAAACCTCAGCTTTACGCATTCCAAGGTCGTATGCTACTTGAGCACAACTTTGGGCAGCGGTCTGAGCAGCATAAGGTGTATTTTTCTTAGAACCTTTAAAGCCCATCTTACCAGCAGAAGCCCAAGAAATTACTTGGCCTGACAAGTTGGTAACCGAAATAATAATATTGTTAAATGAAGCTCTGATATGGATTTGTCCCACTTGCTCCACCTGTACAACGCGCTTTTTAGCTTTATCTTTACGCTTATTTTGCGCCATTTTTTTTACCGTTATCTGTTATTAATTATCTGTTATCCGAATTTATCATTAACGAATAACGGATAACAATTAACGATTATGAATTACTTAGTAGCTTTCTTTTTGTTAGCTACAGTCTTACGCTTACCTTTACGAGTACGGCTATTGTTCTTGGTTCTTTGGCCACGTACAGGCAACCCTTTCCGATGACGCAAACCCCGATAGCAACCAATATCCATTAAACGTTTGATACTTAATTGCACTTCTGAACGAAGTGTACCTTCAGTATTGAATTCCCCGTTGATGATTCCACGAACAGCGTTCGCCTCTTCATCCGACCATTCAGCTACTTTTTTATCGTAGTTAATTCCAGCTTTTTCCAAAATTTTGCGAGCGGAACTACGTCCAATCCCGTAGATATAAGTCAACGAGATTTCGCCACGTTTTTTGTCTGGAATGTCAACACCTGCAATACGTGCCATATCTTAAATTATCCTTGTCTTTGTTTGTACTTGGGATTTTTCTTATTGATAACGTAAAGTTTACCTTTCCGGCGAATTACCTTACAGTCAACACTGCGTTTTTTAATAGACGCTTTTACTTTCATTGTCGTATTAATTTTAGATTTTTCGGGGTGTTGTATTTTATAACTGTACAACCTGCAACCTCCAATCAAGTTACTACTATTTATATCGGTAGATAATCCGAGCTTTAGATAAATCATACGGTGACATTTCTAACTTTACTCGGTCACCCTGCAAAATCTTAATATAATTCATTCGCATTTTGCCGGAGATATGTGCAATTACCTCATGCTTATTTTCGAGCTGTACTCGAAACATAGCATTAGAGAGTGCTTCTACGATAATTCCGTCAACTTCGATGAGTCCTTGTTTTGCCATATACTGCTTTTTGGTAAGTGATGTTAGACGCTTACCATTAACGTCGTATTTTCAGTTACTTCCTCAATGTACTTAAACGTAGTCAAAATTTCCGCTTTACCTTTCCTTACCAAAACTGTATGCTCAAAGTGAGCTGCTGGCTTGCGATCTGTTGTCCTAATCGTCCAACCATCTTTTTCCTGAACCACAGCTCTTTTTCCTAAGGTAATCATTGGTTCTATCGCGATTACCATACCCTCTCTTAGTTTTGGCCCTTGCCCTCTTTTACCATAATTTGGTACTTCAGGGCTTTCGTGTAAGTTACGACCTACACCATGGCCTACTAACTCTCTCACTACTCCATATCCAAACCGCTCTACATAAGTTTGAATACTATATCCTATATCACCTACGCGTTTACCCTCTGTTGCCTGCTCAATACCAAGATAGAGTGATTGCTTTGTTCTTTTAAGCAAATTCGCAACTTCTGCACTTACATTACCAATTGGGTAGGTGTAAGCACTATCACTGTGAAAACCATTTAACTTCACACCGCAATCAATCGAAATTACATCCCCTTCTCGGAGCTGATATTGACTAGGGAAGCCATGTACTACTGTTTCATTCAAAGAGATACAAAGTGCTGATGGGAAACCATTATAACCTTTAAAAGAAGGCGAACCCTGGTTATCACGAATAAACTCATCGGCTATTTTATCCAATTGCTTTGTTGTCACTCCAGGCTTTATCCACTTTGCGACCTCGGCATGTGCTTTTCCCAAAACCTGAGCACTTTCCTTGATCAGAGAAATTTCATCATCTGATTTAAGAAAAATCATCTTTGTCATTATACGGCCACCGTTTCAGTCCGCCCTTTTACTCGACCTGATTTCATCAACCCTTCATAACGCTTCATTAGTAAATAACTCTCTACTTGTTGTAAAGTATCAAGCACTACCCCTACTAAGATTAGAAGCGAAGTACCCCCAAAGAACTGTGCAAACTCCCGAGTCATACCTGTCATGCTAGCAAGTGATGGCAAAATAGCTATAACAGCTAATAATATTCCTCCTGGTAATGTAATACGGTCAAGAACAGTTGCAATAAAATCAGAAGTAGCTAAACCTGGTTTAATTCCTGGAATAAACCCTCCTCCACGTTTCATATCGTCAGAAATTTGCTGTGGGCTTATAGCAATAGCAGTGTAAAAGAATGTAAAAACGATAATCAAGGTTGCGAACAAAGCATTGTATTGCCAAGTTGTGTAGTCATTAAAGGTAGTTGCTACCGAGTTAGCAAAATCACTTTTCTCAGCAAACAAACCCGCTACCAAAGACGGAATAAACATTAATGCCTGAGCAAATATAATAGGCATTACTCCAGAGGTATTAAGTTTTAAAGGCAAATATTGTCTTTGCCCACCCATTACTTTGTTCCCAACTACTTGCTTTGCATACTGGATTGGTACACGACGAACAGCCTGTGTAAGTGCCACAGCAAACATTACAACTACAAACAGAGCTACGATTTCAATTACGAAAATTAAAGCCCCTCCACTACCTCTTGATGATGCTTCTTGTATAATTGCCTTGGGAAAGCGAGAAACGATACCAATCATAATCAACATAGAGGTACCATTGCCAATTCCACGGTCGGTAATACGCTCACCTAACCACATACAGAAAATTGTACCCGCCGTCAGAATAAAAACAGAAGAAACCGTAAAAGCTGCGCGACTAACTAACAAAGCATCAGTTGAGATGGTTGTTTGTAAATAACTGATCGACTGAGCAATAGTAACAAAAATGGTTAAAACCCTCGTAATTTGATTCAACTTCTTACGGCCTGACTCTCCTTCCTTCTGCATTTTCTGGAAGTAAGGCAATGCCATAGTTAACAATTGAATTGCGATAGAGGCTGAAATATAGGGCATGATACCCAAGGCGAAAATAGAAGCTTTACTAAAAGCCCCTCCCAAAAAGGTGTCTAACAAGCCTAATAGACCCGCTGTATCGATGTTGAGTTTTGTACTATCTACCCCTGGGAGTACTATATAGTATCCTAACCGATAAACCGCAATCAAAAGAAGAGTATAAAGAATACGGTTTCTTAGCTCTTCAATTGAAAAGATATTTTTTAAGGTCTGTATAAACCGTTTCATGCGTTTTTAGATTTACCCGTGAAAAAAATCAGGCAAAGTTACGAAAATCTTTTATTTAAGACTACAAAGTAACTGCTTTACCACCTGCTTTTTCGATGGCTTCTATTGCTGTTTTTGAGAAAGCATGAGCCTTCACTTCAACCGCAGCTTTTAGTTCGCCACGATTAAGCACTTTTACTAAATCGGTTTTCGAAACCAATCCATTGTTATACAAGGCATCTATATCTACTACTGTAGCATTTGTTTTTTCAACTAAAGCCTGAATAGTATCTAAATTTAATGCTTTATACTCTACACGGTTAATGTTCTTGAAGCCAAATTTAGGAACGCGTCTCTGAAGAGGCATTTGTCCTCCTTCAAAGTGGCTTTTCTGGCTATATCCAGAACGCGACTGTGCACCTTTATGCCCACGTGTAGATGTACCGCCCATTCCTGAACCATGCCCTCTACCGAGGCGTTTTTTTGTTTTTACCGAGCCTGCAGCTGGTTTTAATGCGCTAAGATTCATTGCTATATCGCTGATTAAATCTCTTCAACTTTCACTAAATGATTTACCTTACCAATCATGCCAATAAGGGCTGGATTTGGTTCAACCTCTATACTACGGTTGATTTTGCCAAGACCTAAAGCTGCTAATGTACGCTTTTGGTTTTCTGGACGGCCAATCATACTTCTAACTTGTGTAACTCTTATCTTTGACATTTTCTCAAAAGATTATCCATTAAACACTTTGGCCAACTTGATTCCACGCTGAAAAGCAACTTGGTGAGGCGCTCTCATTTTCAAAAGCGCATCAATAGTTGCCTTCACCACATTATGAGGATTTGAAGAACCTTTTGATTTCGCTAATACGTCGTGTACACCTGCAGCTTCTAATACTGCACGCATTGCACCACCTGCAATCACACCTGTACCTGGAGCAGCTGGCTTAACAAACACTAAGCCTCCACTAAATTTACCGTGCATTTCATGAGGTACAGTTCCTTTCAAGAGGGGAACTTGCACGAGGTTTTTCTTCGCATCCTCAATTCCTTTCGCAATGGCGTCAGTTACTTCATTGGCTTTTCCCAAACCATAACCTACTACCCCTTTGCCGTCACCGACGACTACGATTGCGGAGAAACTAAAACGACGTCCACCTTTTACTACTTTGGCAACACGATTGATAGCCACTACCTTTTCTTTAAGGTCTGCTTCGTTGTATTTCAAAGGTTTGATACTATTTGACATATCTTTTAGAATTTGAGACCACCCTCACGAGCGCCGTCTGCCAATGCTTTTACTTTGCCATGATACAAATAACCATTACGGTCAAATACAACCGCACTAACGCCTGCTGCAAGTGCTTTTTCAGCTAATTTCAGCCCTACTTTTTTCGCATCTTCTGCATTGACACTCGCTTTCGTAGCATCAAGTTCAATAGATGAGGCAGAAGCCAAAGTTTGGCCTTTTGTATCATCAATTACTTGCGCATAAATACGGGCGTTTGATCGAAATACCGAAAGTCTCGGCATTTCTGCAGTACCTGATACTTTTTTCCGAATCCGGTATTTAATGCGCTGTCTTCTTTCGCTTTTTACTGAAGCCATGATTGCTTACAATTTTTCAGATTACTGATTACTTCTTAGCAGCAGCTTTACCAGCCTTACGTCTGATTTGCTCACCCACAAAACGAATACCTTTACCTTTGTAAGGCTCAACTTTACGGAATGACCGAATTTTAGCTGCAATTTGCCCTAATAGTTCCTTATCAATACACTCCAAAAAAACTTTTGGGTTTTGTCCTTTCTCCATTGTAGCTGACACCTTCACCTCTGAAGGTACAGCGAAGAAAATACCGTGTGAGTAGCCAAGGCTCATTTCGAGTATGTTGTTGTTAACAGAGGCTTTGTAACCAACACCAACAATTTCTAACTGAGCTTTATATCCCTCGCTTACTCCAGTAACCATGTTACTGATGAGTGAACGGTACAATCCGTGCAGCGCTTTATGACGTTTTTGTTCGGTTGGACGTACAACTGTCAGTTCACTGCCATCTATTTCTACCTTTATATCACGGTCAATACCACGAGTCAGAGTTCCTTTAGGTCCTTTAACTGTAAGGACGTTGTCATCCGACACAGATATTGTAACGTTTGCCGGTAGCGTAATCGGTTTTTTTCCTATACGAGACATTTCTTTTCAGTGTTTTATCAGTAAACGTAACACAGTACTTCTCCACCCACGTTTAACACACGAGCTTCTTTGTCAGTCATTACCCCCTTTGAGGTAGATACAATAGCAACACCAAGTCCATTAAGAATGCGAGGCATTTCAATGGCACCAGAATACTTACGTAAACCTGGTTTACTTACACGTTGCAAATCAACAATGGCAGACTGCTTTGTTACTGGGTTGTATTTTAAAGCAATCTTGATTATACCCTGCGGACCATTATCTTCAAACTTGTAGTTTTGGATATAGCCTTTATCGTAGAGTACTTTAGTAATCTCCTTCTTAATATTTGAAGCAGGTATTTCCACAACCCGGTGCTTCGCCCTTATGGCGTTTCTGATTCTCGTCAGATAATCTGCTATGGGATCGGTTAACATTTCTCTACTGATTTGTTGCGGCCCTTCTGTAAAAGGGCTGCAAAGTTACGGAATTGATTTTGAAAACAAAAACGATTTACCAACTTGCTTTGGTAACGCCAGGAATTTTTCCTTGCGAAGCCATTTCACGGAATACAACACGACAAATTCCAAACTTGCGCATATATCCACGCGGACGGCCTGTTAGACGGCAACGATTGTGTAAACGAACTGCCGAAGAACTACGAGGCAATTTGTCTAAACCTTCCCAGTCGCCTGCCTCTTTCAAGGCAGCACGCTTCTCAGCATACTTAGCAACCAGCTTTTGCTTTTTCAATTCTCTTGCTTTTACGGATTCTTTCGCCATTTCCTTATTTCGTTGAAAAAGGGATTCTTATTTTTTACCTTTTGTAAAGGGCATACCAAGGGCTTTCAACAGTTCGAAGCTTTCTTCGTCCGTTTGGGCTGTAGTTACAAACGTAATGTCCATTCCTGAAATCTTATTTACTTTATCAATCTGGATTTCAGGAAAGATAATTTGTTCTTTAATACCAAAAGTATAGTTGCCGCGACCGTCAAAACCTTTATC
>JBDHXS010000085.1:0-14930 GCA_039810845.1 Runella sp.
CGCTTTGGGGCAAAAACAGCTATAATGTGGGAGCTGGACTATACCGAATCTCCAACTTCGCAGGCTATGTCAAATATAACATGCCGTTTGGAGTAACCTACCAAAATCCGCAACTCACCGATGAAGAAGCTTGGGATGTAGCCGCGTATGTCAACTCCATGCCCCGCCCGACCAAAGACCTCAGCAAAGATTGGCCCAACATCGCCGGCAAGCCCTTCGACCATCCTTTTGGCCCCTACGCCGATCCATTCTCCGAAAAACAACATAAATACGGCCCCTACAAGCCCATCAAAGAATGGAAAGAAAAACACAAAGACGTAAAAATCAAAAAACCTTCCTTGGCTCAACTATGAAAGCTCGCCTGCTTCTTTCCTCTTTTCTGACACTTCTATTTGTCAATTGTTCGTTTGGCCAAGCCAAAGAACACCGTATTGTTTTTCACTTGGCTACGAGCGATACACTGGCTCAGAAAGCTTTGGTAAAACAATTGTCGAATGTATTGGAGTACTGGAACACTGCTAAAATCGAAGTAGTGGTACACAACAACGGCGTTAATTTTATGAAGCAGGACGAAGCCCGTTTTGCCAAAGAAATAGCAGCTCTCAGACAGCGGGGCGTTGTATTTGCCGTGTGCGAGAACACTCTGAAACAGCGAAAAATCGAAAAAAATCAAATTCTCCCAAGTGCTGTTTTTGTTCCCGTCGGGCTTGTCGAAATCGTCCTCCGGCAGGAAGAAGGCTGGTCATACATCAAAGCAGGTTTTTAACAAAAGCAATATGCAATCAAGAAGAAAATTTTTGCAGTCGGGGCTGTTGGCTACGACAGCAATAGGAGGCAGTGTTCCTTCTTTTGCTAATAATCAGGCAGAAATCAGAGAAAATCCAGAAACAACAGCTCCTAATAACGGAGTCATTACGTTTTTGCAAACGACCGATGTGCATTGTCAGCTTCATGCCCATGATGAACTGTTTTGGGAAAACAACCAACTGACCTTTCGCAAGACAGGCGGCTACGCACATATTGCGACGGCGTTGGACATGCTACGGAAAGAAAACCCTGCCAATACTATTACAATAGATACTGGTGATATGTTTCAGGGAAGTATGCTTTCGGTAAAAACGACAGGGCAAGCCTTTGTCCCGCTGCTGAATGCGCTCAACTACGACATGTATTTGCCGGGCAATTGGGAAGTGGTGTATTACAAGAAAAATATGCAAAAATTGTTGGGAGGGCTATTGGCTCCCAAAGTCTGCACCAATATGTACCACGATTTGGGAGGAGGAAAAAAGGGAGAACTCATTTTTCAGCCTTATCAAATTGTAAACCGACTGGGCATAAAAATCGGCTTTTTGGGTTATACTGACCCCCTCGTACCACTTCGACAATCGCCACTGTACAGCAAGGGTATTGTTTATACCAAACCTGAAGAAAATCTGAAGGAATACGTTGAACTGTTGAAAGAACAGGAACAATGCGATTTTGTCATAATCCTCTCTCATTTAGGGCTTTCCCAGCAGATTGCCCTTGGCAATTACCCCGATTGCAAAGGGGTGGATTATATTTTCGGAGCTGATACCCACGAGCGGGTACGCAAGCCTATTCAGGCGGAATATACCAAAATTGTAGAGCCAGGGGCTTTTGGTTCTTTTATCGGACGGCTTGATTTGAAGGTGGAAAACGGTAAAATTGTGAATGATAGTTACCAGCTCATTGAGGTAAACCCACAAAAATACCCAGTAAAAAAGGAGATAACGGCCTTGGTAGAGGAAATCGAAAAACCGTATAAAGAAGAAATAAACAAAGTAATAGGATACAGTACGCTGCCTTTGTACCGAAATTTTGTAGTCGAAAATACCATTGATACCCTAATTGTGGATGCCCTCAAATGGAAAGTAAATGCGGATGTAGTGCTGTCTAATGGATTTCGATTTTGTCCACCTCGTACGGCTGGCAAAGACGGAAAAGTAGCTATCACAGAAGGATATCTCTATGATATGCTTCCTGTGGATGCTACCATCAGAACAGGTACAGCCACTGGTGCACAACTGTTGGAATGGTTGGAAAAAGAACTACAAAATGTATTTGCCCAAGATGCGTCCAAACGTTTTGGCGGATGGCTCATTCGTTTTAAAGGGATGCAGGTGGAGTTTAAAGCATTTGAACGGGTAGGCCACCGAGTACAAAAGGTAACGATTGGCGGACAACCGCTTGAGCCTGCCAAAGAATATACCTTGTGTGCCTGCGAGCGCGATGGCGACCCCGAAGATATGCTCTGCCGAATGAAAGGAGTTAAAAATGCCCGCAATACCTCCTATACGTTGCACTCTATGATGAAAGAATACCTGAAGGAATTTTCTCCTGTCACTCCAGCTTTGCGTCATGATGCCAAGGTGTTGGATGCTCCTCAAACTTTGTTGAGTCAAGTGCACGGAGTGGATTACACATTTGTTTAGTAATGTAACAAATATCACGGACTGCGCTTTTTCTACCCGATACTTTTGTGGGAACATTAAAGTTTAGGTTGGAAAAAGAAATGGCTCGCACGATTTTTATAATTATTCTGACAGTCAGAGTCATATACTCCGTGCATGGACAAGGTATTCATGCGCATCAGGAAATCGAAAAGGATACCAATACTTTAAACCATTTTTTTGCCAAAGGTCGTTTTTATGGTCATGCACGGTCTTATGGGTCGGCTACTATCAATCAAGGTGAACTCTCTGATTATTATGCGTGGGGTGTCGGAGCAGGTATTGGGTACGAAACACCTAAATTTTTCAAGCATTTTCAGTTAGGGCTCAGTGGCTTCTTCATGTTCAATTTGCTGTCGTCTGATTTGGCCCAAACTGATGCTAAAACAGGCCAGCCAAACCGCTACGAGGTTGGTCTGTTTGACATTGAACGCCCTAACGACCATGAAGATTTAGACCGCCTGGAAGAACTGTTTGTCAAAACCCATTTTGGTAAAAAATCGGTTTTAACCATTGGCCGTCAAATTCCCCAAACTTCTTTTATTAACCCACAAGACGGCAGGATGCGCCCTACGCTCATCGAAGGAGCTGTAATAGACATAAACGAATGGTCGCATTTACAGTTACATGCTGAATATATTTGGCAGGTTTCTCCCCGCTCAACGGTCCGCTGGTTTGATGTTGGCGAAAGTATAGGCGTTTACCCAGTGGGAGTGGATATGACGGGCAAACCCTCTCATTATAAAGGGGTTGTTGAATCCAGGGGTGTTGGTATTTTGGGAGTAACTTACCGAAAAAAACAATGGACAATTCAACTTTTAGATACGTACATTGACAATGTATTGAATACAGGTTTGGTAAAAATAGAATGGAAGTCCAAGGCTGTTGCCAACAAAAATTGGTTTGTCGGAGCACAACTGATTCGACAAAATACCGTGGGAGATGGGGGAAATCATGAACTTGCCAAAGCCTATGCCAGTTTGGGCGGAAAAACCACCGTATTATCGGGTCGGTTCGGACGACAATCACCTAAATTTGACTGGTTTATCAATGCCACCCGAATTACGGACGAAGGGCGCTATCTTATGCCGCGCGAATGGGGTCGGGAGCCTTTTTATACTTTTTTGCCCCGTGAGCGCAACGAAGGGTTTGGAGATGTGACCGCTTCAAGTATCAATACTTTTTTTAAGCCTGAAAAACACATAAAAATTGAGCTTAGCGGTGGTTATTACCAATTACCAGATACCAAAAATGCGCTTCTCAATAAATATGGAATGCCTTCCTATACGCAATGTAACTTGGGTATCACCTATCAATTTGACCGATTTTTAAAAGGTCTCAATGCCCTATTGTTGGTAGTCCGAAAAGACGAAATCGGTGAAACCTACCAAAATGACCGTTACGTCTTCAACAAAGTAAATATGACTCATTTCAATTTCATTCTCAATTATCATTATTAAACAAACTCGCATGGAACAACTCATAGAACTCATTCGCAAGCCGTGGCCTTGGTACGTAGCTGGCCCAATGATTGGACTAACCGTCCCTACTCTGTTACTGATTGGCAACAAATCTTTCGGTATTTCATCGTCGCTTCGCCACATTTGCGCGGCATGTATGCCCGCCAATATTTCGTTTTTTAAGTATGACTGGAAAAAGGAAATTTGGAATTTAGTATTTGTACTCGGGGTCTTTTTCGGGGGAGTAATTGCCATAAATTTTCTGGAAAACCCTGATTCATTTCAACTTTCCGAGGCAACTGTTACAGATTTAAAAGCGCTGGGAATTACAGACTTTTCGGGTTTGATGCCTGCCGACCTGTTTAGCACGAATGTTTTGTTTTCGCTGAAAGGGTTGATTTTATTCGTAGTAGGCGGTTTTTTGGTAGGCTTTGGAACTCGATATGCTGGTGGATGTACCTCGGGTCATGCTATCATGGGACTTTCCAATCTACAGGTTCCTTCGCTGATTGCCACTTGTTGTTTTATGGTAGGCGGTTTTGTAATGACGCATTTACTGATGCCTTACATTTTCAAGTTATTCTGATTGAACAATCCATTTTAAAAAAAGACTCAAGATGACATTTATTAAAATAAGCCCAGAACTTGGGCAAGATGAGCAATCTTTTGTGTGCGAAGCACCCAATGACATGACAAAACCCGAATCTTGGGTAGATAATATCAAATATTTGGTGGTTGGAATCCTGTTCGGGATTGTGTTTGTAAAAGCCGAAATCATTTCGTGGTTTCGTATTCAGGAGATGTTTCGTTTACAAAGTTTTCACATGTACGGCGTCATTGGAAGTGCCGTGGTGGTGGGAATGATTTCTGTATTTTTGATTAAAAAATTCAACATCAAAACGTTATCGGGCGAAGAAGTACAGTTTCACCCCAAGAAATTCCAACGGGGACAAATCTACGGCGGATTGATATTCGGCTTAGGCTGGGCCATTACTGGAGCTTGTCCAGGGCCATTATTTGCGCAGATAGGCGGTGGCTATCTCGTAGTGATTGTTACATTACTCAGCGCCATAGCAGGTACTTGGACGTACGGTTATTTTAAAGACCGACTTCCCAATTAAGAGCTTATGTACGAGTTAATTGTTAACCGTTATTCGTTAACAGACTCCTATTTGTCTATGTTTTTATCGCCTAATTTAGCACACTCATGTTCAAAGGTACAAAATTATACAGCATCCTTTTCAACAAATGCCCCCGCTGTCAGGAAGGAGATTTTTTTGAAATAAATCATGTGTTCAGTTGGAAGAAGTTTGACAAAATGCACAAGTCATGTCCTGTTTGCAGTGAAAAATACACGCCAGAGCCTGGGTTTTATTTCGGTGCCATGTACATAAGTTATGCCTTGTATGTGGCCTTTATTGTAACCAACTTTGTCGGATTTGTTCTCATTTTCGGAGTAGATCCGATTCGTTTGCTCTATTTTTTAGTCCCTTCTTTGATTGCGTTGCTGCCTTTTTTTTTCCGCTTAGCCCGTCGTATCTGGATTAATATTTTTATAAAATACGACCAGCAAAAAACGCGAAAAGTCACTCAACAGCCCGCCTAAGCAATGGCGGATGGGGCTACATTCTTTTTTTGAATTCAGAACTCAGTTATGTAACATTTATCACAGTTTGAGTAAATATAATAGTACAATTTTGAGGATAACTTTAATAAAATCCTTAGACACATGCGTACTCATTATCAAATAGTGATAGTTGGTGGCGGTAATGCTGGTATTTCGGTAGCGGCTCAACTGCTCCTCAAAAATGCGAAATTGGATATTGCCATTATTGACCCAGCCGATAAACACTACTACCAACCTGCCTGGACATTGGTGGGAAGCGGCGTTTTTGATATTCAAAAGACCGAACGCAGCGAAGCTTCGGTCATACCCAAAGGCGTACAATGGATCAAAGAAGCGGTCCAAAGTTTTGAACCCGAAAAAAATGTGGTAAAAACCAGCAGCGGCGTTTATACGTACGACTATTTGGTGGTATGCCCAGGTATTCAGCTCAACTGGTCGGCTGTGAAAGGGCTTTCCAAAACTCTCGGCAAAAACAATGTATGTAGTAATTACAGTTTTAAAACCGCTCCGTACACTTTTGAATGCATCAAAAATCTTAAAAAAGGCAAAGCCATCTTTCATAACCCGCATACACCAGTAAAATGTGGTGGTGCTCCGCATAAAATTATGTACATGGCGGCGGATTACTTCCGACAGCATGGGGTACTTGATGACATTGACATTCACTATTGGAGTGGAGCTGGGAAGCTGTTTGCGGTTGAAAAATACGAAAAAACGCTGTTGGGAGTTTGCGAGAGAGCAAATATCAAACTCCATTTTATGGAACGATTGGAGGAAATTGACGGTCCCAACAAACGGGCTCGTTTTATGGGCTTTGGCGAGAAAAACAAAGACATAGAAACTTGGGTAGATTTTGACATGATTCACGTTACTCCGCCACAATCGGCTCCTGACTTTATTAAAAACAGCATTTTGGCTAATGCTGCTGGTTGGGTAGATGTGGATAAAAACACGTTGCAACACGTCAAATTTCAAAATATCTTCTCCCTCGGCGATGCTTCGGGACTGCCCACGTCCAAGACAGGGGCGGCAATTCGTAAACAAGCACCTGTCGTTGTGGCCAACTTACTGTCCTTGATTGCCCAAAATCCACTTGGAATGACCTATACAGGTTATACTTCCTGTCCATTAGTAACGGGTTATGGAAAACTGGTTCTTGCGGAATTTGATTATAACAATCAGCCCCAAGAAACCTTCCCGTTTGATCAAAGTAAAGAACGCTGGAGTATGTATATGCTAAAAAAAGAAGTACTGCCCCGCATGTATTGGAACATGATATTGAAAGGCAAAGCATAAATCAAAAGTAGGGAAGCTTTGAGAGAGAGAGATTTTATAGAAATAAGTTTGCCATAAAATAGCTAAAACCTTTCAAGCGTAACATCAATGTATTATTTTGCGTAGGTTCAAAATAAATTCTATTCCTATGCATTTTTTTAAAATATACTACCCATTAGGTGTTCTGATTTCTAAACTAATGCTGCAAAGAAGAAAAATGCTACTATTTATTGGAGCATTTTTCTTCTTTGTGGTGAGTACCCTACTCGCTCAGAGTACCAAAATTAAGGAAGATTCCTTATACATTCGCACACATTATACCAAAATGGAGCGGATGATTCCCATGCGCGACGGGGTCAAATTGTTTACGTCTATTTATGTCCCAAAGGCCGTTTCGACTGGTGCAAAATTTCCCATTATGCTCAATCGTACGCCTTACAGTTCAGCACCTTATGGTGATACACTATATAAAATCTCTTTAGGCCCCTCCATGTTGTTTGCCAGAGATGGTTATATTTTTGTGTATCAGGATGTGAGAGGTAAATATATGTCAGAAGGTGATTTTGAAGCGTATCGTCCTTTTATTTCCAAAAAGAAAAACAAAACAGAAAATGATGAAAGCTCTGATGCTTATGATACCATCGAATGGCTCATCAAAAATGTGGAAGGCAACAACGGTCGAGTAGGGACATGGGGTATTTCGGCACCGGGTTACTATGCTACAATGACCAATATAGAGGCACACCCTGCCTTGAAAGCTTCTTCGCCGCAGGCACCCGTTACTGACTGGTATATGGGTGACGACCGCCACCACAACGGCGCATTTTTCCTGATGGGTACGTTTGCCTTTATTTCTTCTTATGGAGCACCACGCCCCAAACCTTCGCCCAAGGGGACTCCTGGGTACTCAGCTTATGGTACACCTGATGGCTATGAATTTTACAAAAACATCGGTCCCATTAAAAACATAAATGAGAAGATTTTTAAAGGCGAAAACCGAATTTGGAATCAGTTGATGGAGCATGAAGTGTATGACGAGTTTTGGCAATCGCGTACGCCTGTTCCTCATTTGAATAATATTAAACCTGCCGTCATGGTCGTAGGAGGATGGTTTGATCAGGAGGATTTGTACGGCCCTCTGAAAACTTATCAAGGAATTGAAAGTAATAAACCTGCATCACCTAATCTATTGGTGATGGGGCCATGGATTCATGGCAGCTGGTCAAGAGGAACAGGGGAATCATTGGGGCATATTCGTTTTGGCTCCAAAACAAGTGAGTTTTATCAAAAAGAAATAGAATTTCCATTTTTTAATCATCACCTAAAAGACAAGCCGAATCCTGAACTTCCCAAGGCGTATATCTTTGAAACAGGAGCCAATGAATGGAAAAAGTACGATCAATGGCCACCTAAAAACACAACGGAAAAGAAATTGTATCTGCATCCGAACGGTAAACTTTCTTTTTCGCCCCCCCCAACTGCGACTCCTTCTTTTGATGAATACATGAGTGACCCAGCTAAACCAGTTCCTTACACGGCTGAAATTAGAAATATTAGAGGTAGTGATTTTATGTATGAAGATCAGCGTTTTGCTGCCACTCGCCCAGATGTATTGGTGTATGAATCAGATGTTTTGACGGAAGATGTGGCTATTTCGGGTAATGTATTTGCCAACCTTTTTGTTTCAACCACGGGCACAGATGCTGACTTTGTAGTAAAATTGATTGATGTATATCCGGGTAATGCACCCAACGATAGCCCTGAAAATCCGCGTAAAGCGATGGGTGGGTTTCAGTTATTGGTAAGGGGAGAAGTGATGCGCGCTAAGTTTCGGAAAAGTTTTACTGTACCCGAAGCGATGGTGCCTGGCAAAATTGAAAATGTGAAATTTGATATGCAGGATGCGGCGCACCGATTTAAGAAAGGCCACAAAATTATGATTCAGATTCAGAGCAGTTGGTTTCCGCTCGTTGACCGCAATCCCCAAAAGTTTGTAAATATTTACAAAGCCGACGAAAGTGATTTTCAAAAGGCTAACCATCGGGTATATACCTCTGGGAGCAATGCTTCGTATGTAGGTGTACGAGTAATCGAATAATAAATCAATCAGTCGCTCGCCTTTTGCGAGCGACTGCAATTTTTACTTTTTCTTCTTTCCGTAATCGCAGATTGAATTATCTTCTTTCACGTAATAGGATTTATAATTTTTGGCTTTGGGGTCCATACACCCTTTTAATTCGAGCAGTTCTACTTTTCGGAACTCTACGGGATGGCTTTCGCTTTGGAGTGAGATAGAGCCATGATCCAATAATTTACCGTTGACTAATAATGCTGGGTCGTGACCGCTTACGCTGCCACCGCCCAGTTGTGGTTTGTTGTATTCCAACACCTTTTCTCCATTGATAAAATGTTGAATCAACGAATCGCCCAAGACCAGCACTTCTGCCTTTACCCATTGGTCGCCGTCGTAGGTTTGGGATGTGGAATTGATGCAATGTTGGGTGATTAACTTTCCGTCCATGACCACATTGGTTCCGGGCGTACACAGGTTACAGGTCGTGCGTTTTTTGCCGTTTCCAAGTCCTCCCAACAATTGAACTTCGATGGAAGCCGGAAAGTCCTGATTTTTGCCCATGGTAGCGGCTGGTTGACCGTGTACCATGATTCCGCTGTTACGCGTGGCCCATCCTTCGCCTTTGGGAGCTTGGTCGCCTACAAATCTGTATTCGACGGCGATTCGGTAATACGAAAAATCACCTTTGTAGAATATATGGCCATATTTCTGCTTGAAATCGTCGTATTGGTCATATCGGACCACCATTTTCCCATCTTCTATTCGGAAGGTATTATTGTAGTTGTCGTTTAGGTCGTAGCCTCGGATTTTTATATCCCAACCATCCAGATTTTTACCGTTAAAGAGCTGTTTCCACTCCTGTTTGTCTGCCTTTTTTTGCCCAAAGGTTACGGTGGAAAAAAGAGTTAATGCGATGATTAGTAATGATTTCATAGGGGATTTTATTATTTCTGTTGTGAAAGGAAAGTAAGCAATGAAGCAAATTCCTCATAAGACAAGGCATTGACCAAGCCCGAAGGCATCATCGAATTGTCCATTTCCTTGCGGCTCACAATGTCTGACGCTTTGATGGTCGTTACCTGCCCAGTAATATCCCGCAAAACAACTTTCGTGGCCGATTCTTCGGTCACAAAACCCATGTAGGTTTTGTTGCGTTTGGCCGTGATAAGTACCGAAGAAAAGCCTTGTGAAATAGAGGCATTGGGTTTCAAAATGGATTCGGCAATCTGCTCGCGATTCATAATTGAACCGATTTGACCCATAAACGGCCCTTTCATCACCTCACCTTTCGCCAAGCTGTGGCAGGCAATACAACCCTGTTGAGTAAAAAGTGTTTTTCCCAAAGAGGCATCACCCTGAATTTTGGCCATGGCCAGCATCACGTCTTCAATGGAAGCCTCACCTACCTGTCCTTTTTTATTTCTGATTTTTTCCAAATCTACTTTCACTTCTTCTTTGACGGCCACGGGTTCTTCCTTGCCAAATTCAGGGATTTCCAATCGAAGGCGGCTGTTCAGGTCCACAAAGAAGGTTTTATCGGCTGATTTGTTCCATTCTTCTGTTAAAAAATTTTTAATAACAGAAGATGACTCCCACGTAATGGCTTTATAATAAGGGCCGTGTGTATCAGGGCGCGTACTCCACCACCAAGAACCATCGTAATCTGCTTCTTTTTTGTAGAGTCGTGCCAGAGTGACTATAATTTGCTTTTTCAGTGTCTCATCATTGGTGCGTTGGTAAGCACTGAGCAATCCTTCCACGGCTTTCGGAGCGTGCATGTAACGTAGCGCCCACAGCGCAATCGTTGAATTATTGGTACCAACTGCTTTTACACAGGCATCTACGGCATTCAAACTTACCAACGACCGCACAGCGATGTGTGCTGGAATAATGGACGAATTGGGTGTAGCATGTGGACCCTCGGTACCAAGAGCAGGAGCTATAAAAGAAGGTGGAACTTGAGTCTGTAATAGAGCATCTGCTGCTTCTGGACGACCCAAACGTCCAAGCCCTATCAAGGCCGCGAGCTGTATGCGAGGCGATGGATTTTTGAGTGCGTTTAAGAAAGGCTCAATCGGAACTGTGCTGAGATTGGGCTTTCTGTCGGCCAAGGCGCGCAACGCAAACTCACGCATGTCATTCTCTGAGGTAAGTTGCAACAGATTTTCCGTACCATTACTTCCCATTGCTTGCGCGTAGGTGTACATTCCTGCAACTCGAACAGCCAAGGGTAGTTTTTTATCCATTACAATTTCCCACACAGATTTCCCTACATTTTTAGCTGGGCGAGTGAGTAATTCCTGTTGAGCGGCTAAACGAGCCACGCCGCTGCCTGATTTTAACAAGGAAACTAGCTTTGAAACAGATAGTTTTTTAATGTCTGGAAAAGCTTTGTACTTCCAGTTTTTAGGTACGGCCCGTACGACAAACCCTTTGGCAGGGTTTCCCGAATAGCCTGCACCATCCCAAGCCGAAAGATACGCCCTTCCCGAAGCATCTACATCCATGTCTGTAATTTGAGCTAATTTAATAAACGGCTCTTCTTTTTGGGTGTAACTTGCCCCATCGGGAGTAACACGGTGAATGTACAATTGGCTTCGTCCCCAATCGGCCATCATCGGTACGTTATTGTATTGCGAAGGCCATGTATCATCATCCATAAAAAATGAACCTGTTCCCGAGCCGCCTCCCAAGTCAATTAGCGCTGGAATGATTTCATCCGTAAAATGTTTAAACAAAACTGGGTATCCATATTCTCCAGATTGAATTGGATTGCTAAAACGAATGTTCCATCCACCACCATCGTTGGTGTTGTCGCGGGTGAAAATGTTCATGAAAGGGTCAATGGCTACGTCATAAATATTTCGCATACCGTGGCTATATATCTCTGTTTCAGTGCCGTCAGGGCGTACGCGCACAATGCCCCCGCCGAGCATGGTCATTTTTTTGCCTGAACGGTCGGTAGCGTTATGAAATCCAAAATCGCCTACGGCAATATAGATCCAACCGTCAATTCCCATCCTGATTCCGTTAGTGGCGTGGTCTGTACCCCGGCTTTGGAGGAACTTGGGAGAACTGATGTGTTGGAGGATAGGAGAGGATGGGCCGTCGGCAATGCCATCCTGATTTTTATCTTCAAAGACTACCAAATCCATTCCTGAAGCAATGCCTGTTTCGGGAGAAAATACGGTATGCAATACAAAAAGCCGGTCACCCACAGGCAGAATCCCACGCGGGTTATCTACCATCGTAAAAGTAGTATGGCTATCCACTTTGCCGTCGTTGTCTTTGTCAATTAGCTTGATAATACTGCCTTTTCCTGGCTTTTTACCAAGAGAGCCAATCATATCCACACCCACAAATACTTCTCCAGTTGGAGCCACGGCCAAACACGCAGGACTTGGGGTCAGGTCAGCACTTGTGAAATTGGTAACTATAAGCTCGCCTGGCCAACTGGAAGCATTTCGCAGGGAATCGGCAGGAGATAGGACAACGTAATTTTTTTCAGTTTCCAACTGCCAAGGTTGAGTACCAGTCAGCAAAAGAACGAGGAAAGCTGAGAAAATAATGTAGGTAAATTTAAGCATAGATAAAAAGGAGATAGATGGTGGATGAGGTTGGAAATCGGGGCTTTTATGGCACAAAGTAAAAGAGTTCTTCTAAAGGAATATAATCAAATTTCATTATTTTTCGATATGTTGAGAAAAATAGTGATGGAAGTCTTTATTATTACCTTTATTCTTAAAGTATTCCTACCTTAGCTATTTCAAATAATTGCGATTTTATGAGATTTTTGACTTTCTATACACTTTGTTTCCTTTTTGCTTCTATTTCTCTTTTTGCTCAACCCACTGCTAAACAGGCACAATGGTCAAAGCTCTATATTGTGCCTGATAAACGAAATATTACTCGTGGGGATGGAAAGCCGTTTTTCTGGCTTGGAGATACCGCTTGGGAGTTGTTTCATCGGTTGACTCGCGAAGAAGCAGATTTTTACCTAAAACGTCGTGCAGAGCAGGGTTTTACAGTCATTCAGGCGGTGGCGTTGGCAGAGTTTGACGGTTTGACGCAGCCTAACCAGTACGGACAATTGCCGCTTAAAAACAATGATCCTACACAACCCAACGATCTGTATTTTCAGCACGTTGACTATGTTATCAATAAAGCTGCTTCATTGGGTTTAGTGGTGGGGTTATTGCCAACGTGGGGCGATAAATTTAGCAAAAAATGGGGCGTTGGTCCTGAGGTATTCACCCCCGAAAATGCCCGTATTTACGGTGAGTGGATAGGGAAACGCTACAAAGGGAAATCCGTTGTCTGGATTTTAGGTGGTGATAGAAGCCCCGAAAGCGAGAAACATTATGCGATTATCAGAGCCATGGCCGAAGGGATTCGGGCAGGAAACGGAGGCACCCAATTGATGACCTATCATCCAATGGGGAATAGCAACTCAGCCGCGTTTTTTCACAAAGACAATTGGCTCAATTTCAACATGTACCAATCGGGACATTCGGCCAGGAACATGAAAAACTATGTGATGCAGCGACAAAATTATCAACTGTTTCCTGTCAAACCTACCTTGGACGGGGAGCCGCGTTACGAAGACCATCCCATAGATTGGAAACCTGAGCAAGATTATTTCAACGCGCACGATGCCCGACAGGCGGCGTGGTGGGCGTTGCTCGCGGGCGGTTGCGGACATACCTACGGCAACCACAATATATGGCAGTTTTTTGACCCCAATCGCAACAAGCCCATTTCATGGGCCCGAACGCATTGGCGGCGTGCCATTGACCACGACGGCGCGTGGCAAGTGGGTTATTTACGAAAACTATACGAATCGCACCCGTGGAATCAACTCATTCCCGACCAATCGCTCCTAAAAGGAGAGAATCCCGACGATGCAGGCTACCAAATGGCAGCTTTGGGCGAAAACAAAGATTTCCTGTTTGCATATACGCCAACAGGAAGAACGTTGAAAATTGATTTGACAAAATTGGCTGCTTCTCAATTAGTAGCGTATTGGTTCAATCCGCGAGATGGTGTCAGTACCAAAATTGGTGATTTTGCCAATGAGGGTGTCAAAGAATTTAAGACACCTGTTACATGCCCTACCTGCGACTGGACGTTAGTAGTGGATGATGCTACTAAACTTTGGGCAGGATTTGGATTGCCAAAAAATGTTAAAAAGTAACCTTTGTCGTTCTGAAAGAACCTAATTCTATTCTTCTAAAGCAAAAAAAACGCTTTCAGCGTGACAATATATTATGAATTTTCCCCTTTTTGTTGCCCGTCGTTACTTTACGTCCAAAAAGAAAAAGAGTTTTATCAGCTTGATTTCCAATATTTCCATGCTCGGCGTGGGTGTGGGTACAATGGCATTAGTGATTGTAATGTCGGTGTTTAATGGCATGGAAGAGTTGAATCGTCAGTTATTTCGGAGTTTTGATCCAGACTTAAAAATTACTCCCACCAAAGGCAAACGATTTACCTTAACGCCTGCTCAATTGAACCAAATCAAACAAACGGAGGGTGTGAAATTTGCTACACAAGTAGTTGAAGACAATGCTTTGGCGAGCTACGGCGATCGAAAAGTAGTAGTAAAACTCAAAGGCGTGGATGAAACCTACACCCAGCGACATCAGTTGGATACTGCGATGATTGAAGGCAGATTGTCGCTGTTGGAAGATGGCGAACCCAAAGCGGTTGTAGGAGGTACAGTGCAACAATTGCTCGGTATAAACACAAATGACATTCTCACGCCACTCGAACTTTGGTATCCACGCGCTGATGCAAAAACCTTGAATTTGAATTCAACAGATGCGTTCAATCAGCAAATTATTCGTGTGGGAGGTGTCTATATGCTCGAACTCCGTTTCGATGATTACGTCATTGTTCCTTTGGATTTTGCTACCGAATTGCTCAATGAGTTAGAGCCCTTTCTCCAGGATGAAGAATACAAAAAGAGAGCTCAAACTCTCAAATCTGCTCTTTATTATTTCATTCTGGGTTTAGATCAGGCA
>JBDHXS010000086.1:0-14888 GCA_039810845.1 Runella sp.
CGAAAATTCACCAACCAGAAAGTTGAGGTAAGAATCAAGGCCAAGTGTTTGAATCAGTTTTCGACATTAACCAGACCACAAACGGTTAAAGTTCTTTCAAATTAACTATGCAACAAAGCCATAAAAAAGCCTGAAAACGAATAAATTTTGCAGGCTTTTTTGATTGCACAAAAGGAAAATTTGCGTCTCAGAATGGTATCAACAATAGTAAGGACTATTGGCCATGAACTACTTAAAAGTCAGTATCTGCCGCTGTAATGTCCATTTTTTGAATCCATATATTTCGATAAAGTACATCATGGCCTTCAGCTTGAAGTTTAAGACCTCCAGGGGTATCTGTAATTCCTTTTCCCCCATCATTGCCTCCATCAATACCTGAATTGGGTCCACCCCACACCTGACTGATGCGTTGATTTTTGTGTACTTTTTTACCATTGAAATAGACAGTTACCAAAGGTTTTTCAACGAGTTTTCCATCCTTAAAACGAGCTGCACGAAACATGATATCATAAGCATTCCATTTCCCCACGCCATTGTACGCATAATATGGTGAAGGAGTTTCGTTGATAACTGCGGCCATACCATGTGAGGTAGTATCACCATCCAATACTTGAATTTCGTAGCGATTTTGGAGATACACGCCGCTATTACCTCCTTTTTTAGAAATATAAAACTCTACATGCAACCGAAAATCTTTAAATTTTTCTTTCGTTACAATATCAGCAGAGCCATATTTTCCACCTGCGGCGGCGGGGTCATTGGTATTTACTGCTGTTCCTTTATCTACGGGATCATTGGCAATAAACCACTTAATGGGAAGTGTAGCGGACAAACGAGGGCCGTCCCAATACGTCCATTTTTCGTCGAGCATCTTGCGCGAACCATCGAAATAGACTTCGGCTTTTTTGGGAGCTTTGACTCCTACACCTACCTGCGCTTTCATACGGGTAGAGATAGTAAAGGTAAGAAGTAAACAAACTAAAAGTATTAGGCGGTGTTGGGATACGAATTTCTTCATCATTCAGTCAGTTGTTGGTTTAACAGATTGTAATCAAAAGCAGAAAAACTGAGAAATCTTTGATGATTGGGAAAGATTTCTTAAACTTCTTCACTAACGCAAAACTACCTCATAAACGAAAAGTGTTGATGCAGCATCATCGTCAGGAACAAAATAAGCACGAAGGCCTTCGAGGGTGGCTTCTACCCAAAAGGGATTATTGGTCATGGGTGCACCCGTAGGAGACCAAAGTTGCAAAGGCACTTGATGTATCGGACGATCGTCAACCAAGTTTACAACTTCCAATCCCCCTAAACGAAAAACAGCCCCATTGGACGAGGATTTATAATTGCGAAGCCCACCGCAAAGCATTTTCTGTTGGCCGATATAATGACAATCCTGATAATCAATGTAAAAGGATGGATTGTTGATACGCAACTGATCAGGTGATTCGGTTTTGTTGGTGACATTTCCATTTGCATCCAATTTCCATTGATAAAAATGACGCGCCCCCCAACTTACCCCATTCAGCGTATGGGCCTCCGTATTGTGTACAATGCCTCCAATGTGATCCTCAAAACGCATTACTTCCAAAGCTTTCATGGTCTTAGGCTCCACTTTATAAATAATGGAGCGGCTATTTGGGCGATATTCCGCTACAGGAACCCAAATAAACTGTCCGTCGTAATCAATACCTCCAGGATGATAAATCAAGCCTTCGCCCAAAGTGATTTTTGTGAGGAGTTTGCCAGTTGCATCAAACTTAAAAAGAAGCCCAACTCCTTCGCCTCCATCGTTGTTTTGGCGTTTGCGCGTCACTTCTACCGAACTCATAAAAAAATATTCCCCGATTTTTACCATGCCTTGCGGATGAAAACTTGGAAATTGAAGCCTTACAGCTGCTGTTTGTTTCCAAGGCGTATCGGGGCGGAGTCTCGTAATTTTCTCTACGAGCGGTATTTGTGCGTATAGGTGACTGCAAAGTAAGACAGAAAACAAAAAGCTTTTCATGAGTAAATGGGCTTGTGTATCATTAAAAGCGCTAAAAGCCTTAAATCTTTCTTTATTTTTGGGTTCATTACTGTTTTTATCAAAAACACTGCATTAATAAAATGATTACTAAAGAAACCTTGGAATTAGCCCAAATCCTGTGGGATTACCACCATGTTCATCATACACTCGAAAAATCAGATTGTATTTTGGTGCTAGGTAGCCATGATTTGCGGGTAGCCGAACGAGCCGCAACATTATATTTACAAGGATGGGCTCCACTATTGGTTTTTTCAGGAGGACTTGGGCGGCTTACCCAAGAAATTTGGTCGGAAGCCGAAGCTGATAAATTTGCTGCTATTGCTCTCAATAAAGGTGTGCCAAGAGAAGCTATTTTGATTGAAAATAAATCTACCAATACGGGGGAAAATATACTTTTTACAAAAAAATTATTCCAAGAAAAAAACATTGACCCTCAAACCTTTATCGTAGTTCAAAAGCCCTACATGGAAAGACGCAGTTACGCTACTTTCAAAAGACACTGGATCGGTAAAAAGCTGATTGTTACGTCTCCTCAAGTCACTCTCAAGACCTATCCTAACGAGGATATTTCACTGGAGGAGGTCATTCATATCATGGTAGGTGACCTTCAAAGAATAAAGCTATACCCCGAAAAAGGATTTCAGATTTTTCAAGAAATTCCTGACGATGTCTGGATAGCTTACGAGCGTTTGGTTGAGTTAGGTTATGACTCTCATTTGGTATAGCGGCACATGGTTAAATTGATTTACGCTTTGACCAATTTCTTTTTCAAAAACGTTCTTTGTTCCCACTTCGCCCGCATACGCTCCCACCAAATGATGTAAATATCTTTATCAAAAAGTCGAGAATCTTTCAAAGCTCGGTTGGAGAAATATATGCCCACAAATATCAACAAAGTATTTGCAAACCATGCCCCAAAAGGAACCCATACCAACCCATCTTTAGCCCATTTGTCACCCTGTAGTGTAAGTACATAAGACAAGATAAAAAATAATACTGACACTAAAACAGGTATTCCGAAACCTCCTTTTTTGATAATAGCTCCCAAGGGTGCGCCCAGCAAAAACATCACAAAACAAGACACAGCTTGGGTATATTTATGGTGCATTTCCAAGTCATACCGATACCACGCCTTTCCTTTTTCAGCAATGTATGTTTTATTGCTTTGTGCGTACGATTTGATATTTTGTGCCTGATTTAAAGCAGTGGCTACTAACTGTTCTTTTTCAGAAGGCAGCTTAATAGGTTTCTTCTTGAGCAATGAGTCAACCCATTTTCCGTACTTAGGGGCAGTGTTTTTGGGCAATGTTTCAGCACGAAAAGTATAACTAAAATACTGTTTTGATTGGCTAAAGAGTCCATCTTTTGTTTTCTTGTATTCTTTTTTGAGCGAATCGGCCACTTTACGTAGCTCAACTGCATCTTTCATGTACTCATGGTACTGAAACTGATTCTCATCAGTTCGTTTGAGGCCAAAAGACTCTAAACTTACCACCATTTTATAGTGGTCAAAGTACGAGCGCGTAAACTGTCGGTTGTCACTTGAAGAAAAAGCCGTATTTGTTTGAGCAGCTTCCGAATATTGATTTCCACGATACAACTCAAAAACCAAATAGCTTTTTTCATTGATAGTGTACATCAACCCAGAATCGGCCAAAATCACCTCGCGATTACCCGCATTGTAATCATTCGTAGGATGCCGATAGATTACTAAACCTTTGAGGCTTCGATCATTGGGAACAGGATATTTTTTATCTACCTTAATATTGTATCCTGGCAAATCATTGTAAAAAATCCCTTCCTTAATATTGAGTGTAGCTTTGGCTGTTTTGATATCGTAGAGCAAACTGTATCCTTTGAGGTTGGCCCATGGGGCCACTTTATTGTTGTACCAAAAAGAGAAAATTGTTATCAACCCCACCATCACCATTACCGATCTCATAGCACGCCAGGTAGAGATGCCTGCACTTTTAATGGCTGTTAGCTCAAAAAATTCGCCTAAGTTTCCAAAAGTCATTAAGGACGAAAGCAGCACAGCCAAAGGCAACGCAACGGGAACAGTGATAAGACTAAAAAACACTAAGAGCTTAACATAGTTTAACAAATCAATATCTTTGCCAACGAGTTCATTCAGATACTGAGAAATGAGTCGCATCAAAAAAATGAAAACTACAATGCACAAAGTCAACACAAACGGTCCCAAAAACGACCGTAAAACCAATTTATCAATCTTTTTCATCTAACCAAACCAAATAGTTAATCGTAAAATACGAAAAATCAGGTACGATTAACAAATAACGCTCAACGACTCATTTCGTTTCAGCTTCCGACAATTTCTTTAAGGCTGTCAATCAAACCATCCCAAAGATCGCTTAGCTCTTCACTATCAGTGTTTGTCGAATAGTCGGTAATACGCAAATAAGTAGAGCCCGTCAAGTCGCTAACATCTATTTTAAATTCGATAAAATTGTTGTCGCGGTTGCCTTCACTGGTATTGACAAACTCAAATTTTACACTTTTATTGAGTCGTAAGGAGGTTTGTTCAGCAATATGGCTCTCTTTATCCCATATAAAATCAAAATTATGGTCAGGTTTGATATTGACTTTATCGCAAAACCACTGCGAAAGTCCTGAAGCAGTGCTCACATACGGGAACAGCATTTTGGGCGAAGCCCGCAGCTCGTATTCGTTGGAGTATTTGAATTTTTGCATAGTGTTTGGCATTGTTAAGTGTTAAAGCCTATGGAGTTAAAAGTTAGATAAAAACAATCGCTTTTAACATTAGTAACTTTCCGTTCCCCAACAGTGGGGCAAAATAGAAACTTCCTGCAATTATTCAAAATCTGTTTGTGCAATAAAAATTTTTCTACTACTTTTGCACCACCAAAACGATGGCGGGGTAGCTCAGATGGTTAGAGCGTAGGATTCATAACCCTAAGGTCGGCAGTTCGATCCTGCTCCCCGCTACAAATAAAAAGCCTAATTATCTAAGTGTCAGATAGTTAGGCTTTTATATTTATGGTTTGGTTAAGCAAATGGTTAAGCGTTTGAGAGAAATAACAAAAAAACAGCCCTGTTGAGGCTGTTTAAAAGTTGCGACCGATAAAGGCAGCTTTTGAATAATAAATCAAAAACACGCATTTTTAACCATTTTTCTTACAGTTTATTTTTGTCAGTTTTCCCCTCCTATACGCTGTATAAGCTGCTTTTGCCCCTATCGGCCTACAAAAAATCATTAGTGAGTTTTGACACGGTTTTTTTTGGGTACAAACATGGGTCGGGAGAGGAAACGCGTTAAGGATTTTTACCCCCCCCTATACACCGACGTTTCCCACTTATCCACAACGCCCCGCGCCCGCCCCCCATCCTCCCTACTTCCAAACAAGGCAAGTAAGGTAAATGTACCCCGCCTTCTTTTCGGAAAAGTCCAAAAAAAAATTTTACAAATCTCCTTTTTTGAATGATGAGTAGAGTATCTTATTAAAATATCTTATTTAATTATCTTATTAGAATATCTTATTTAAGCTGCGGTAGTGTTGCGGTAAAGCTGCGGTAATGCTGTTGTAATAGTTGCGGTGGTGTTGCGGTAGTGTTGAGTATTGGAAAAGTACAAATTATTTTTCCCCGTATCTGCTTCTTTACCCGTTCAATAACCTGTTTTTGTTCATCCTGTTGTTGCCTCAAAAGGGTTGATTTACGATTCTTTTCAGCATGAAGTACTAACGCGTCAAACTCCATTTTAAACGACGCGTAAAAGCCTTTCGACTGATTGGAATAGTACTTTAACCCCCAACTCAAAGACAATTCATTTTTGATAATCTTCTCCGTTAGTTGGTATCGTACCTTTTGAGCCGTTGAAAAGTAGGCAATGTAGTAGGGCAGCTTTTCCCTCAACGCTTCAAAATCTTCAAGGGATCGAAAACCGAACATACGAGCCAATAGAAGGGCGTTGTTAGTCTTCACATAGTCTTTTGCACCAATGATTGAACGAAGGCCACAGAACGCACAAAAAACGGTTATTTCAAAATCTGTTTTGGGGTTTTGGTAAAAGTCGAAGATTATGTCTTTGTTTACGCTTACCAGTACAGGACGGGCGAAACTGTCATAAAGTTCTTGACCCCTTTTAAAAGCGTCATCGGCATTGCCAGTTATACCAAAATATTCAAACGCTTCATCAGGTGTTTCGTTATAGCCTTTGCATCGGATGTAAATAGCGTAGGCTAACGCATCGTAACAAACGCCCCTTATGTCACTAAACTCCCCCCGTAGCAACTCCACGGGGAACGTAAAAAAACGTGCTTCTTTGCCCATCACTCAAAAAGATTGAGTTGTGAAGGCTTGGGAAATTGGGCGCGGTCGGTCGTGATGTACCACGCCTTGAAGCCTTAGCTGACATACGCCTTTACGGACTTCTGCCAGTTGCCCCAATCGCTCCAAATCTCGTTTATATCGGCATAAGTTTTTTTGAGGTACGCCCGTTGCCTCCGCTACCATTGAAGCCGTAGCAACGTGGTTTTGTAAATACTCAAATATGGTTTGCAGTTGTGTTCTTGTCTGCATAATTTTGAAGTGTTGAATTTGGATGAAAAATTATAGGGCGGTTGCTGTGGGAGGCATACCGCCCATTATTTTTAGAACCTCTTTACAATCGCGTCAAATTCGGCTTTGAAGCTGTCAAAATCGCGGGCTATCAGATACACACCCTTAGCCTGTTGCGTTCGCTCCTGTGCCTTCTTTTGGGCTTCTGATTGGTAGTCTTTGCCCGTCTTGATTTCAATACCAACGTATAGACCTTCAAAGACTGCTATCAAGTCAGGAACGCCCACGGTTGAACCGCTTTTAATGTAACCAACATCTTCCCGATAAATGCCCCCAACGTTTATACGCATAGCATACCCGCCACGGAGTTCTACATAATGGACAATTTGAGCCGTGAGGCTGTTAGTAGTGCTTTTCTTGCGCTGTGTGCGGGGTTTGGGTTCGGTGGCTACGTGTGTACCAGTAACAAAATTGTACTGCGTAGAAGGCTTGAAACGTTTCATTTCTTGCGCCCTCCTTTCTTTTGCTCACGCTCAATGAGTTTGGGGCTGTTCATCACCTCTGAATACTTGAAGCGTTTGAGGTTGCCTATACGATAAGACTTTAATAAACCCGCTTTTTCCCACGCCCACACGCTCACAGCCGAAACCCCGAAGATTTGGGCTACTTCCTTTTGGTCAATATAGCGGTCAAGGTCGGCAGCGGGGGCGGGGGTAGGGTTCGCGGCTTTTAATTCGTCTAAGACGTATTCAACTGCATTTACTACAATCGGGCGCAATATTTGCTCAATTGCAAAACTCAAATTTTGTTGTGCTGTCATTTTAATAAATTTTTGTTTCGGCAAATTTTGGGCATAAAAAAAGGACAGCAAGCATCTGTCCAATTTGTCCCAATTTGTCCAAACAACCCCCTGTCTATGAACACTTTACACGCGAATAACTTTTAAAATTCTTTTCTTCGTGGCCAAACTTTATTAGGGTTTCTCTGTTAGCATCAAACGCCCTACCCAATGTTCTTTCGGAAATACCAAACTCTTTTAAAGTTGCTGCTATCGCTCTTTCTCTGTTATACTTCGGATTCACAGATTTACGAAGTTCAACATACTTGTTTGTGTAGGAAAAGTAATTTTTTTCTTTTTGAATAGTTTTTTCTTTCTTAGTCGGCTCTTTCGCCCCTGCTGATAGATTTTTGTTTTTTTTCTTATCACTCAAAGTTGATTCTAATTGACCAAAATACACCTCAAGTTCTCTAATCGTGTCTAATCCCATTTCATAATAATTTCTGTACGAATTAAACGGCTCAAATCTTTTAGTTTCTTCTTTATGTTGTTCGTACCATTGGGAATATTTATTTATCATCGGCAAAAACCTATTTACCAAATCGCATTTTTCAACCTCCCAGTTTTTACTTTCACGCAATACTCCCCTTAATCCAACTCTAAAATCTTCCCAATCGTCACGGGAACGGTTTTCATAATCCAGTAAATAAGCAGGATATTTACTTTGCATTTCAACTGTTTTTTGATACATAAAGTCTAAATTATCCCCGCCTTTATACTCAAGCGCAATGTATTTAACTTGTCTAAAATGATACTCCCATTTGCTAATTAAACGCTCGTTTTCCATTGTCATTCTCATTTATCGTACAACTTTTATTAAAGGGTTTGGCCGCTGATTCCAGTAGATTGATTTATTTTTTACGCATCATTTCAGCGTGTTCGCTCTTTGAGGTCTTTATGTACCTCATAAAAGATTTTTCGGTTTGGTGGCCTGTGATTGCCATAATAGCCAAAGAAGGTTTACCACGTTTGTAAGCATTGGTAGCAAACGACCGTCGGGCGGTGTGAGTCGTTACCAGTTCCCATTTATGCGTTGTTTCTTCGTACTCTTTACCTCCTTTTACAAACACCTTCGTTTCTAAGGCTTGAAGTTGAGGCACAAGTTTTGCCACTTCCTTTATGTAGTCGTTAAACTTTTGGTTGCTGATAGATTCGGGTAAAACATTCTTGTACTTGTCAAGTATAGCCAGTACGGTATCATTCACGGGTATGATAACTTTCTCTTTTGTTTTGTACTGGATAATTTCAAGGTTATACCCATCGGTAACTTTTTTGAGGTTGTGAGGCTTGATAGTGGTAAAGTCCGAAAACCGTAAACCCGTATTTGCCCCAATCAAAAAAAGGTCGCGTACTTTATCTAAACGGGGGTTGTCTGATAAATCAAGGGCGTACATTTCGACCAGTTCTTCCTCCGTTAAATAAATGCTGTCGGATTCATCCTCAACGGCCTTAAACGCTTTGCTCTGAAACTTCAAATTGGTATTGATACCTTCCTCCGTTGCTTCACGCAGAAACGTTTTGAGCGTACTCACGTGCTTTCCTAACGTCGCGGGTTTGTAGTCCTTCACGTTCACCATGTAGGCGTTGAGGTCTTTGTAAAAGTCAAGGTCTATCGTATCAAAGTCTATTGGTCGCTTACACTCTTTCTGAAAATCCTGTAAAAGTTGCTTGGTAGTATTGTAGCGTTGAATGGTACGGTCGTTGAGTTTTTGGCCGTCCTTCATTCGTCGGCCATTGGTTGAATCGGCTATTACTTTCTCAATGTATTCAAACAGGGTTATTTTGCCCGTAGCGGGGTGCAAATACGCATCAATGGCAGTTAGTAGTTTTTCTTTGGTCATGCCCTCTATGCTTATTTGTTGCCTTACAAACAAATCAAGGTCAAAGGCCAATTGCTCCAATTCATTACGGCCATTTAGGTACGCTTTGATTTCATTAGAAAGTAGGTCTTTAGGCAGTTCTGATTTTTGGTTAGCAAAGTCGGCAACGCTAAACAGGTAGTTGTTTGTAAAACTCACTACGTCTTTATTTTCGGTTCTACATTTGTGGTCAAGGCTTGGAGGTAAAAGCACTTCAAAAGGATTCGCACTCTGTTTTACTTTACCCTTGTCACTATCCCATCTTTTAGGGTTGATTTTGATACCCGTAGAAACCGCTATTTGTTCACTACCTATCCGCAACCCTACATAAATAAGTTGTGGTTTTTTATCGGTAGATTTGCGTAAATAGAAAAACGCTTTTCCCATGACCAACTAAATTTTGCTTAACTAAACTTGTAACTCGACACTACAAAGATAGTAAAAGCGCCATTTGGTTAAGCATTGGTTAAGCGTTTTTCTTAATAGATACCCTATTTATTTTAATACTATTTAATACCCTATAAATAAAGTATAGATTTTAACTTATTAATTATCAATACATTTACCCTATTTTTCAAGGTTTTACAAATTGCGCTGATTAAGTAGGTTGTAGCCTGCTCCCCGCTACAAATACAAAGCCCTTCTGTGTTTCTCACACTTTAGGGCTTTTTTATTGCCCAATACGCTGATTTACCTCCTTTTATCTCTTCTTTCTCTTCCCAAAAAGTTATATCTTTGGACGATAACCTGCGAAGGTAAAACCTCATTTATTAAACCCCAAAGCAGCCATGAGACACACTCCAAAAACGACAATTATTTTCTTACCTGTGCTGATTGTCATAGTTTCTACCATTTTTTTGATGTCGTCTCATTCTTCATCACGGCTTCGTACAACATCAACGGTGGTATCATTAGAGAACGCATTTCCTAACTTGTCTTTTACCCGACCCGTAGAGTTTACCCATGCTGGAGACGGTACGCATCGGGTATTCGTATTGGAACAGGAAGGAAAGATTCGGGTATTCGATAACAAGGCTTCTACAAAATCAGCCGGAGTGTATCTAAACATTGAAAACAAAGTATCATCGGAAGGCGAAATGGGTTTATTAGGACTGGCCTTCCACCCTGATTTTAAGCAAAATGGGTATTTTTATGTCTATTATACCAAGCGAAAACCGCTGGAAGCTATCGTGGCGCGTTATAAAGCCTCCTCTCCTACCGCCAATAGCATAGATGTATCGTCCGAGACCATTTTATTGAAGATTTCACAACCCTACGACAATCACAACGGAGGGAAGCTAGCCTTTGGTCCCGACGGGTTTCTATACATTTCTTTGGGTGATGGCGGAGCTTGGGGCGATCAGCACAATTATGCCCAGAACAGGACATCATTGTTAGGCAAAATACTGCGTATTGACGTAGATAAAACCGATAAAGGCAACTACGGAATTCCTAACGACAATCCATATGTTGACAATAAAGAGGGCTTTCGGGAAGAGATTTTTGCGTATGGCCTACGAAACCCTTGGCGGTTTAGTTTCGATGCCAAAACAGGTCAACTCTGGGCAGGAGATGTGGGACAAAACGAGTTTGAGGAAATTGACATTATCACCAAAGGAGGGAATTATGGTTGGCGTTTAAAAGAAGGGGAGCGTTGCTATAATCCGCGAAAAGACTGCGAAAACGGGAATTTGATAGAACCTATCCACCAATATCCTCGCAGTGACGGTGTTTCAATCACTGGTGGTTTTGTGTATCGGGGTTCGCAGGTGCCTTTACTTCAAGGAAAGTATATTTTTGCCGATTATAGCAATGGCAATATTTGGGCATTATCTTTTAAAGAAAATAATAAAACTGGCAACCAGCTATTGACCAGCGAAGGAGGATCTGTGTCGGCTTTTGGCGAAGATGCCAACGGGGAATTGTACATTTTAGACCATTACAGTGGCAAGATTAAGCGGTTTGCCTCCAAAAATTAACTAAAAAGCTCACCCTATAAAAAGCGGTTTAGGAGGAGTTTTCTAAACAATCCCAAAGGTAATCTACCGTTTTATAATTACATTGCTTACTATTCGCTATGAAACCTTTTCAGGTATTGATTTTTCTTTGGCTTCTTTCATTCGCTGCTTTCACTCAAGAAGATGGCAGCCTACAATGTGCCGAAGCTAAAAGTCGCTATTTTGGGCGATTGTTTCAGCATTCTCGCTACCGCTTGGCCTATCCAGGAGATGACAATGTGGATGTTACTTATTATCGGCTCAACTTATCACTCACATATTCCCCAAAATACCTAATTGGCGCTGTTGTCATCAATGTAAAAGCAAAAACCAATTTAACCAGCTGCTTTCTGGACCTAAATTCAGCTTTAAAAGTAGATTCGGTCAAAGTTGCAGAAAAAAAAGTCAGCTTCGTTCATGCCAACAATCGGTTGAATATAAGCCTATTCCAAACTTTGGGTACAGGACAAATAGCTTCTATTACCGTCTATTACCAAGGAGTTCCTGCTACGGGTGGGTTTGGCTCTTTTTCGTTTGGTACCATTAATCAAAACAAATCACAGGCTATATGGAGTTTGAGTGAGCCTTATGGAAGCCCAGACTGGTTTCCGAGCAAAGACAACCCCGCCGACAAAGCCGACTCTTCCGATGTCTGGATAACAGCTCCTTCCTACTTTGTGTCAGTATCAAACGGCACTTTACAAAAGGTCGTCACTAACATCAATGGGACAAAAACCTACCAATGGAAAAACCGCTACCCCATTGCACCTTATTTGATTTCGGTTGCGTGCAGCAACTATACGCAGTACAGCAACTACTTCAAATACAACGCCACTGATTCGATGTTGGTAAGCCATTATGTCCAGCCCGATAACCTGACGGCTACCAACAAGCAGAACTTAGACCAGACTGTGACAATGCTGAAATTATTTTCGGAGAAGTTTGGGGCTTATCCTTTTTTGAAAGAGAAATACGGTCATGCTGAATGTGGTTTTGGCGGCGGTATGGAACACCAAACATGTAGCTCAATGGGAAATTATGGTCAAAGCCTCATTGCGCACGAATTGGTTCATCAGTGGTTTGGCGACAAAATCACTTGCCAATCGTGGGAACATATTTGGCTCAATGAAGGATTTGCCACGTATGGAGAAGCGATTTGGCAAGAATACCTTGGCGGAAAAACAGCCTACAACACTTTTATCCAAGCCCAAGCAACACGGGCAAAAAACGCTACAGGCTCGATTTTTGTACGAAATACAGCTAATGCAAGCGAAATTTTTAATAGTAATCGTTCCTACGCAAAAGGCTCAATTGTGTTACACATGCTACGTGGCATCGTGGGCGACGATAAGTTTTTCCAAATTCTGCGTACCTATGCCTCCTCCAAATATGCCTACGCCAATGCTACCACCGAGGATTTTCAAAGCGTTGCAGAAGCCGTGATGGGGCAGAAATTAGACTATTTTTTCAAAGAGTGGATTTATGGTGAGGGTTTTCCAACGTATAGTTTCGGATGGACTTACGAACCCAAACCCAACAATATGTATCGTATTAACCTGACTCTCAAACAAAGTACCCGTACTACCGAGCCAGCATTGTTTACCATGCCGATTCCTTTTCAAATTAAAACTTCGACTCAAGACAGTACAGCCATTGTCTTTAACAATCAGGCTGAGCAGTACTTTAACATTGATGTAAAAGGTAAACCAGAAACCATAACGTTGGACGCTGAAAATTGGATCTTGAAAAATTTAGATTCTACTCCACTCATTACAGGCATCGAAGAATTGCCCAGCAGTCACTATTTCAAGGTTTTTCCCAACCCTGCTACCGAAAATGTAACAATAGAATTTAAGTTGAAACTTCCTGCTAAAGTCAACCTGAAAATGATGAATTTAGAGGGAAAAACGGTACGTGTATTGGCCAATGAATTGTTTCCTGTAGGAACACACACGATAAAAACTACCCTCACTTCCATTCCTGAAGGCGTCTATATTATTATTTACGAACAGCGAGGCGAAGTACTGGTTCAAAAATTAGTGGTAAAATAATATGCTTTCACTCCAGGTTCTTCTCAATCACTTTTATCTTACCCTTGATGCACCTACATACTACGCTATTGTGCAATGTGATTTTTTGCGAAACCAATTTGCCCCTAACGAAATCCGTACTACGCATCGCACCGACCGCAGTTACACGGGTCTGTATTTTTACGGAGAAAAAACCTATTTCGAGTTTTTTGATATCACTACCGAAACCAGTCGAAAAGTGGGAGATTCTGCCATTGCCTTTGGTTTGGAGCAAGAAGGAAAGACAACCCTATTACAGGAACGTTGGATTGATTCAAAGCGCCTGACTATAACCCGACCAACTAAAGAAATTCAGGTCAATTGGTTTGAAATGCTGATTCCTGCGGGGTTCTCGCTCGAAAGCCCGATTGCTGTTTGGACCATGGAATACTCCCCTACTTTCTTGCAAAAATGGCAACCTCAATCTAACACCAATGTACTGTCCAAAGCCGAATTAATGGAGCGAAAAACCGTTTTAACCCGTTACAAATCACTTATTTCACCTGTAGAAAAACCTATTTTACGCAACGTAATTGGGCTGACTTTATGGGTTACCAGGATTGTTTATGAAGCTTTTGAGAAATTTGCGGAAGACTTTGGCTATGCAAAAAATGTAACAGAAACAGGCTTTTCTTTTACCGACAACGAAGAAGTAATGTATCAAATCAACTTGTCTAACAGCGACTTGTACGGTATTACCGAAGTCGTTTTTGAGGTTAACTTCCTTCCTTCTCAACAAACTTGGGAATTAGGAAACTCAACGCTGAGATTTATCGAAGGGGGGAAGGCGGTTTGGAACTTTGTGCGAAAAGAAAAGTAGAACACAGGTGAAACAGATTTTACTGATTTAAACGGATAATTGAATCCATATTTATCTGCGGTCCGCCACTGTGGTTTCATCTGTTCAACCTGTGTGCTATTGAATTTGAATTGTCTTTACACTCCCTTCGCAATTTTATCTAATCTTACAATAGACTGCACCATTGCTCTCACATCGTGGTAGTTGATTTTCCACGAGTGGCTCATGTGCTTCCAGATAGGCTCACCTTCACGCGTCATGAGCGGCCACCATTCACCCAACGAGTGGTTGATCATTTTGTCGAACACAAAACGATGGATATTTTCGTAGGCCTGCAAGTATTTTTCATCTTTCAGGAAGCGATACGCATCCAACATTCCGATGAGCATTTCGGCCTGCTGCCAAAATTCCTTTTCCTTGTCGTACACCTGCCCCGCGTGCGAACCTTCCACGTACACCCCGCCAAACTCCCAATCCACTCCGTTTTCCACGGCATGAGTGTAGGATTTGGTGATCTGATCGCGATAGGTGCCATAGGGTAGCCCCAATACATCCAACGCGTGCATCAACAGCCACGCAAATTCGGAATTGTGCCCGTAACTTGTATTATCTTCGGCGGCCGATTTTAGGCCATCCGGGTTGAAGCGATCCCACCCCCAGACAATGTCAAATTTGATTTGCGGAGCCACGCCCCAATCAGCCCAAAACTGCGGAATGCCGGTACCGTATTCCGGGTGCATGATTTTTTTTACCAACAA
>JBDHXS010000087.1:0-14765 GCA_039810845.1 Runella sp.
CGTATCCAATGGACAAATTCAACAAGCGAGTGCTATTTCTGCCCCTTCGTTCAAAGATAGACCCAGATCCGTTCCTCTTTTTAATATACCAAAAACAGACACACTTCTTTGGCTTGACCGCACTTATCTTTGGACTTTGGCCGACCGCCCTGATTATCCTTACGACCGCTATACTTCTCTTTTGCAAGAGCTTAGGAATCAATTTCTGGCAAAACGAGACTCAATGATGCAGTCTTACCTTCGTCAATATCCAAAATACAAACTTCGTATTCAATCCGATTTGCGGGGAAGTCGTAACCAACAACGGCATTTGACAATGGGCAAGAGTGTCTCTCCGCTATCACAACACAACTTCGGTTTGGCTTCCGACATTGCCATTTTGTACAAAGGGCGACAATTACAAAATATCAGTTTTTACAAAACTTTTCTTGGTGATATTGGCGGGCAATATGGCCTTACTTGGGGTGGCACATTTTTAGGCTTCATTGATCCAAACCACGTCCAGCTTTTCAAAAAGTCATCCGAAATGTTGGAACAGGTTCCTGAATTGCGTCTGGAATATGAGCCTTACTTACGATATTTCAAAAATCGCGTTCATCGTATGACCGCTGCTGGTAAAGCTGAAAAAATAGAAGATACTAAAGCCTTGCTGACAGTGTTGCATAAATTACACCAAGGAAAACCATGTGTATGCGATACCCTTCCCGAATGCCCTACTCCTACGCTCTTGCATAGCTTTTTGCCTTCATTTCAAAAGAATGGTTATCAATCTTCCCGCGATATTTTACTGATTGGTGATTTAGGTAGTCAAACCGTTACACTTTTTCATCCTACTGGTGTCCAAAAAACGTTAAAACTGGGAACGTGGCAGTAAGTACCTCGTTTTGTTAGGATTTTCGTTAATGTATGTTAAGAACGACACCAACATCTGTTTTTAACTAATTTTGTGCATCATTTTTTGATATAGGCTTACCTACCTGTAAAAGTAGTATTCTCATGATTTTCAAAAAAAATACATATTTTCATTGCAACCCCAAACTCGTTTTTTGCGTAATAGGGATAAAACAGCTTATTATTTTTATGAGTTTGCTGACTGCTATCACTACCTATGCACAACGCCCTACCTCCAATCCATCTGCTACTGTTGGAGAGGAAAAGGTATTTTTGCTCGGTGCCGATAGTATTACCATCAGCAAACTCCTAGACGGAAGCGAAATACGACGAGTGGTTAACAAAGTGATATTCCGTCACAAAGGTGCGTTGATGTACTGCAACTTAGCCATTCACAACGTAGCTTCCAATGCCCTTGAAGCCTACGGCAATGTCAAAATAGTACAAGGAGACACCGTGACTGTGACGGGTGATACCCTTTTCTACTACGGTAATAGTCGTTTGGCAAAAGTATCGGGAAAAGTAGTAACACTCAAAGACCGGAAGCGTACCGTCACATCTAATCGCATTGAGTATGATATGGCAAGTGGTATAGCATTTTATCCTGACCGAGGCAAAACCATTGATGCCGAAAATACGCTTACCAGCAAGCAAGGTTACTACGATACACGCACCAAGATTTCTACCTACTACCATGAGGTCAAATTAGTCAATAAAAAATACACCCTAACGACCGATACGCTTGTTTATAATTCACTCACCAAAATTGCCGATTTCAGAAGTCCTACCAAAGTTGTAAGCAAAGATGGAACCGTTGTAGCCAAAAATGGTTCTTACAACACAGAAACGGGGGAATCAATTTTTCGTACACGAACTACCATTGATAACCCCGATTACACGCTAACAGGAGATTCACTTACGTTTGACAACCTCAATAAAAAAGGTTTTGCGAAAGGCAATGTTGAATTGGTTTCTAAAAATGACGATACCATTCTGAACGGAGATTTTGGGCAATATAATGGCAAATTGGGACGCTCAAAAGTGTGGGGGCACGCCCTTACGCGCACAGTAATTTCTAAGGATACCCTTTTTATGACGGCTGATACGCTTTATTCCGTAGAAATTCAAGTTGATTCTTTATCAAAAAAAATACCAAAACCTACTACTAAAACAGATACAAGTAACACACAAAAGCCCCGTCAGTTGATTGGTTATAAAAATGTATTGCTTTACAAAAAAGACTTACAAAGCAAATGTGATTCATTGATTTACAATCCATTAGACTCGACAATCACATTTTTAAAGAAACCGATTATCTGGTCCACTAAGTATCAAATGGAAGCCGACTCGATTGTAGCACAATTGGTCAACCAAAAGCTCCGAACGATGTATTTGAAGGCTAAATCATTCGTCATTGCCCAAGATACCCTTTTTAATTTCAATCAAGTAAAAGGGCGGCGGATTACCGCTTTCTTCGATGACAGTACTCGATTACAACAAGTTTTTGTAGAAGGCAACGGTGAAAGTGTCTATTTTGCAGCTAATGAAGAAAATAAACCTATGGGAATGAATCGTGTAGAGTGTGCCAAAATGACACTAAATTTTAAGCGGAATCAAGTACAACGAATTCAGTTTGTAGGCCAACCTGAAGGACGTTTCATTCCACCACAAGGCATAAAAGCAGACGACAAGCAATTGGACGGGTTTAATTGGAGAATCAAAGAAAAACCAACAAAAAATGATATTTTATCCAAAGTGAATTTTAAACCAACGCCTCCCAAAATTGTCAAAACTGTAGAAAAAACACAGGAAAAAAGTAAACAAACTGTAAAAAAAGAAGTTATAAAGACAAGAGCTAAACCAAAATCAAAGAAACTTTAATCCATAAGAAACTTTTTACGGTGAAAAGCCGTATATATTGTACACCATTTAATAAATTTTAACAACATTTTAAGGCATGATTTTTGATATTCCAAGAATAAGCTTATATTTTTGCAGAAAATATACCAGAATTATGCTCTTTCAAGAAACATCCAGCTATGAAAAAAAATATACTCATATATGCCCTGTTCACTTGCTTCAGTCTCCTGACGCTAAGTGATGCGGTTGCCCAGTCTGATTCCAACCGAAATAAAAGTCGCTTAAATATTGGGCAGAAACCCACAGAAAGCACTTCTCCTTCACTTGTAAAGCTTCCAAGTTCACTTGATCGTAGCATAAAATTGCGTCCAAGTGCTGCTATAAACGCCTACTATCGTTCTGTGATGTTGAATCCAGCTTCGGGAAATAGCAACAGCACCGTTGTCAAAAACCGTACCAACAAAGAAACATCTGCCTCTATCGCATCTGAAACACGCCCAAGTTTGGAAGATGCTGCAAAATCAGAAGATTTATTGTTTGTAAGTGATAAACTACGCGTCTTAAATGCTTATCCCAATCCAGCAAATGACTATACTGAAATAGATTATCAAATGTCGGCAGGTACTGGAAATGCTAAAATTTCATTGTATAATGTTATAGGCAATAATGTAGGGGAATACGATTTAGATAGAAATGATCGTCAACTGCGCATCCAAACGCGCGAAATGCCAACAGGTGTATATTTCTATAGATTACAATTAGAAGGAAAGACAGTTGCTACAAAGAAGCTTCTTATTCGTCATTGATTTTAACTCTCCGTTCTTATTACTAAACACTTTTTTTGCTTCTGTTTCGTTATGAAATATGAAGCAATTTTTGTATTTTTGCGCCCGCTATGCGTAACACCCTATTTGGATATATCCTGCTGATTCTCACTACCCTTGTACTGGGTTCGTGCAGCAAATTTGCTAAACTGCAAAAAGAAGGTACTCTCGAACAAAAATACGAGGCTGCCCTTCAATTTTATAAGAAAGCCGATTATTACCGTGCAGGTCTTCTGTTTGAAGAAATCACTCCTCTCTTGAATGGTAAAGATGCCCGTCAAGCAGAGTTAGCACAATTTTATAATGCCTATTGTAATTTTAAGCAGGCTAACTACAACATGTCTCAGTTTTTGTTCAAAAACTTCTATGAGACTTTTCAACGTAGTGAGTATGCCCAAGAAGCCTTGTATATGCACGCTTATTCATTGTACAAAGATTCTCCGAACTTCAATTTAGACCAAACCAGTACGCTAACGGCCATCAGTGCCTTGCAAGATTTTATTAACACTTATCCCGAAAGTGCTTTTCGGGAAGAAAGCACACAGCTGATTCTGGAATTACGGGATAAATTAGAAAGAAAAGCCTATGAAAAAGCAAAACTCTATTATCAAACCAGCGAAGCAAATATTGCAAACTTCCGTTCGGCAGTAGTGACTATTAACAATTACCAAAAAGATTTTCCTGACTCTAAATATAATGAAGAACTCTCCTATTTACGAGTAGATGCACAATACAACTTAGCCAAACTAAGTTTTGCAGACAAACAAAAAGAGCGCTACCAAGATGTAAGCAAATATTACTTGGCATTTATAGATAAATATCCCAACAGTAAGTATTTACGCCAAGCTGAACGATATTATGACAATACCCAAAAAGAGCTAACGGCTATTTTGGATGCAGAGAAAACACTAAAAGAGACCAAACCTTCCAATACAGGTAAACTTTCAACACCTTCTTCGTCGGGACAAAACTAAGTACTCATTCATTTCATTTTGTAACAATTATTATTTCTAAAATATATGGCAGCATCTCCATCAATCATAACGCGTGATACTGATAAGTTAGCCGCAAAAACGGGTAATTTGTACGAATCGGTAGCTGTAATCTCTCGTCGTTCACGGCAAATCGCTTCTAAAACCAAAGAAGAACTTAACAATAAATTAGCTGAGTTTGCTTCTGGCATTGACAATCTTGAAGAAGTATTTGAAAACCGCGAACAAATCGAAATTTCGAAGTTTTACGAGCGTCAACCTAAGCCTACGGGTATCGCTATTGAAGAATTTATGGAAGATAAATTGTTCTGGCGTTTAAGCGAAGGAGAAGATACAAAATAGCCCCCTCGAAATGTCATTATAAAGCCGCACAAATCTATAATTTGTTGCGGCTTTGTTTGTTTCTAATAAAAATCTATGACCTTACTTCAACAAAAAAAAATTATCCTTGGTGTTTCAGGAAGCATTGCAGCCTATAAAGCAGCTTTTCTTACTCGGTTATTAATCAAGGAAGGTGCAGAAGTACAAGTTATAATGACCAACGCTTCCAAAGAGTTTATTACCCCTTTGACTTTGGCTACTTTGGCAAAACGCCCTGCTCTGTCTGATTTTGTCAAAAATGATACAGGGGAATGGAACAATCACGTGGATTTAGGACTTTGGGCCGATGCCTTAGTGATTGCTCCAGCTACTGCCCATACTTTATCTAAATGTGCCAATGGGCTTTGTGATGATTTGCTTACGGCAGTTTATCTATCGGCACGTTGTGCTGTGTTTTTTGCACCAGCCATGGATTTAGATATGTATCAGCATGCCTCCACACGTGCGAATTTAGCAAAATTAACTAATTACGGGAATTACATCCTTGATGCCGAGCACGGCGAATTGGCAAGCGGCCTTACAGGCACGGGTCGAATGGCCGAACCAGAACATATTATAGTAGCACTGAAAAAATATTTTGCCCAAATTCCTGCATTCAAAGGCAAAAAAATATTGATTACGGCAGGGCCTACACAAGAGTCCATTGATCCCGTTCGTTACATCAGTAATCATTCTACGGGCAAAATGGGCTACGCTATCGCTCAAGCCTTTGCACAGGCAGGGGCAGAAGTTACCCTTGTGAGTGGTCCTACTGCACAGCCAACTCCCGACACTTCTGTTAAGCTCATAAAGATTCGTTCAGCCCAAGAAATGTATGAAGCTAGCCACAACGAATTTTCAAAAGCTGATGTAATCATATTATCTGCCGCAGTAGCCGACTATACACCTACCCACCCCGCCGATCGTAAAATCAAGAAAAAAGAAAGTCATTTTAACATCGAACTTACCAAAACCGTTGACATCGCCGCTACACTCGGTCAACAAAAACGGGAAGGTCAAATCATGGTAGGTTTTGCACTTGAAACTGATAACGAATTTGATAATGCCGTTGGGAAACTCAAATCTAAAAACTTAGATTTGATTGTTTTAAATTCCCTCAACGACAAAGGCGCAGGTTTTGCATACGATACCAACAAGATTACCGTTATTGAAGCAAGCGGCACAGTACACTACTTTGATTTAAAATCAAAAACAGCAGTAGCCCAAGATATTTTAAAACTTGTGGCATCGAAATTGTAATTGATCATAAATAGTATATAATCATCAATCCTTATGAGTGCTTTTAGAAAATATATCTGGCTGATTTTAACCACTTTACATCTTACATCCACTACTCAGTTGGTAGAAGCACAAGAACTGAATTGTACAGTGATGCTCAACTACAATCAGTTGTTTTCACAACAAAATACAGACAATGCCAACCTAAATCAGTTAAAAAACGTCATCACAGACTTCTTAAACGCACGACGTTGGACCAATGACAATTTTAATCCCGAAGAGCGGATTAATTGCAAACTCAACATCAACCTTATTCGCTCTCCAGCACAGGGCGTATATGAAGGCACAGCTCAATTGGTAGTTACTCGTCCTGTATATGGCAGTAATTATGAAACAGTACTACTCAATTACGTAGATCGTTTTTTCAACTTCAATTACTTGCCCAGCAATCCGATGTACTTCAATGAAAACACTTACAGTGATGAATTGACGCAGATGCTGGCATTTTATGCTTATATTGTTTTGGCAGTAGATTACGACTCATTTAGCAAGCAAGGAGGAAATCCGTATGTCCAACGTGCCTTTCAATTGGTTAATATTGCGCAAAATAGCTCAGGAGCGGGCACAGCCTGGCGTTCAAGTGGCGACGTACGCAGTCGCTTTTGGTTAGTTGACAATCTAATGAATCAGCAAATGCTTCCTTTCCGGGAAGGGATTTATACTTATCATCGATTAGGGTTAGATACATTTACTGAAAATCCTATTGCGGCGCGTCGGCAAATAATGAATGTACTTACTACCATTCAACAAGTAAGTAAGTTGATGCCAACATCGGTTTATATCAACTCCTTTTTTGATGCCAAAGGAGAAGAAATCTATAAAATTATGGCCGAAGGGAGTAAAGAAGAGCGGCAAAAGGTTTTTACAATGATGTCCCAACTTGACCCTGCGAAAACAGAAATGTATCGTAAACTACTGAGATAATGAGTAAAAGGCTTATTCGCATACCTTCCTCAGATTTGCCAGACCGCGCTGCTGGGCTTGTCAACCGAGAAATAAATGTTGTATTGAAAAGTAATCAAACTTTTTTTGGCCATTGCTGGAAAATAGAAAATCAAATACTTTTTCTCAAAGACCTCCGCAAACACACACATAACTTGGCTTTTTCGCAAATCGAATCAGTAATTTATGACCAATCGGCCTTATTTTAAGTACTTCCAAACACAAAGCCATTCCATTTTGTTGAATAGTTGACTAACTTCGCGGCAGTTCAACCGATTGCTTTATGCTTGCACATCTGCTGATTAAAAATTATGCTTTAATCGAACAGTTGGAATTAACTCCCGATCCGCAGCTCAATATCATTACGGGCGAAACAGGTGCCGGGAAATCCATTATGTTAGGAGCTATTGGGCTACTGCTGGGCAGTCGTGCCGATACAAAAGTGCTATACAACCCTGCCGAAAAGTGCATCATAGAAGGTACTTTCGATTTGTCTGGGTATTTTATTGAACATCTATTTGAAGAAGAAGAATTAGATTTTTCTTCTACCTGTCTCATCCGGCGCGAAATAAGCCCTGGTGGTAAATCACGGGCTTTTATTAATGATACTCCTGTCAATCTGGAAATACTACGTCGTATCGCAGGTCAGCTCATGGATATTCACTCACAGCACGATACACTACTGTTGGGGTCTAATGAGTTTCAGTTACAAATTATAGACACTTATGCCCAAAATGAGGCTATTTTACGCCAATATCACACTGATTTTCAATCATTTCGCAAAACACAGCAAACGTATGAACGGTTAAAAACAGAAGCTGCTCAACTTCGTAAAGAGTCTGATTATCACCAATTTTTGTATGACGAACTCGAAAAAGCACGCCTTGTAGCCGACGAGCAAGAACAATTGGAGCAAGAACTGAACATTTTGGAAAACGCTACAGATGTTCGTGAACGACTTCAATTAGCCAGCGAATATTTAGATAATCCTGAGCAATCAGTGATTTCTTTTTTGAAAAATGCGGTAAGTAGTTTAAATGTGATTGGAAAAATTGCTCCACAGTATGAACTCCTACGAGAACGGGCTCAAAGCGCGTATATTGAACTCAAAGATTTAGCTTCTGAGATTAGCTATGAACAAGACAATGTAGAAATTGATGACGCCCGTGCCGAAGAAATCAGAGAACGTCTCAATTTATTTTATCATTTACAACAAAAACATCAAGTAAAAACACTAACAGAACTGATTGCCATCCAGAAGGAATTGGAGAAAAAAGTGAGTCGCGTATTAAATCTTGATGAAGACATTGCTAAGGCAAAAATTCTTTCAGAAAAAGCCTATACAAAACTCATTAAAAGTGCAGAGAAACTGTCTAACACTCGAAAAGCGGTTATAGCTCCTGTAGAAAAACAAGTAAGAAACTATCTTGTGGAACTAGGGATGCCTAATGCTTCGCTCAATATTCAACATACCCTTATTGACCCCAGCGACGATGGTACCGACGATGTGGACTTTTTGTTCAGTGCCAACAAAGGTATCAAACCACAACAATTAAAAAATGTAGCTTCGGGTGGAGAGTTTTCGCGCTTGATGATGGTCATTAAATACATTTTGGCGAGTAAAAGAAAACTGCCTACCATCGTTTTCGACGAAATTGACACGGGAGTATCAGGGGAGATTGCTATCAAAATGGGTCAAATGATGCGTGAAATCGCTCGAAGTCACCAAGTAATTTCAATCACGCACCTACACCAAATTGCGGTACACGGATCGGCTCACTATTTTGTATTTAAAGACAATTCTGCCGAAAAAACGGTCAGTAAGATTCGGAAACTAACTTTTGAAGAACGCGTACAAGAAATTGCCCAGATGATTGGTGGCCGTAAACCCAGCGAAGCCATCATTCAAAATGCCCGCGAAATGCTCCAAACGCAAATCGCCCAAAGCACTAAAGGACAAACGAGTTTGTTTTAAAAACTGATATTTTCTACTACTTGATGATAACTAAAATTACTATAAACAATTTCAAGAAATTAGGAAAAATCTCCTTCCCATTTTCTCAAACCGTTGTTATTATTGGTCCTAATAATTCAGGAAAATCAACGGTTTTTCAAGCACTATGTCTTTGGGAAATTGGTATCACAAATTTTATCGCAGCTCATAAAAAAGGAGATTTAAATAGAAAGGGGTTTGTGGTAATAAACAGAAAGGATTTATTAAATAGCCCCATTTCAGATGCCCGTTTTTTATGGAAAAACAAGCAAGTAACTGACAAATCTGATATTGGAAAAATATCCCATATTCCATTAGAGATAGAAATTGAGGGAGAAACAGATGGATATAATTGGATAATTAAAGCAGAATTCACTTTCTCAAATGCAGAATCATTTACATGTAGAATAGTTAAGGGTTTAACAGACTCAATAAAATTATATGATAATAACAAAGGTCTTCATTTTGGTTTTTTGCAACCAATGTCAGGAATTACAACCTTAGAAGATAAATTACCACAGGGAGCTATTGATAGACGTCTTGGAGAAGGGAAGACAGCTGAAGTTCTTAGAAACATTTGTTATGAAGTATTGTATCCTGAGAATTCAAAAGCCCAAATTAATACATCCGAAGTTAGGTGGAAAAATTTAAGCAAAGCTATAAAAACTATGTTTGGTGCAGAACTCCAATTACCAGAATTTATAAAAGTTAATGGCACTATTCAATTAGAATATATTGAGAATAAAATAAGATACGATATTTCCTCAGGGGGGCGTGGTTTTCAACAAACTTTGTTATTGCTTGCTTATATGTTTGCTCACCCTAATACAGTCCTATTATTAGATGAACCAGACGCTCACCTTGAAGTAATTAGACAGAGAGAGATTTTTCAACAAATAAATAAAGTTGCTGAAGAAACAAATTCACAAATTATCATTGCATCACACTCAGAAATCGTACTCAATGAGGCATCACAATCAGCAAAAGTAATTGCTCTCATTGAAAACCAAGCTATTGAATTAAATCCTGACAATAAAAAACATTTGTTAAAATCCCTAACAGAGATTGGCTGGGAAAAATACTTCTTAGCAAGAGCAAAACGTCATATCATATTTTTGGAAGGCAGCACCGATCGCGAAATGCTATTAACGTTCGCCAATAAATTGCAACATCCCATTGAATCTACTCTAAGATTAGCGAATATTGATTATACAGATGACAACGTTCCCAATACAGCCGTTAAACGATATGAAGCCCTAAAAGCCATCTTTCCTGAATTGAAAGGAATTGCTTTATTTGACAAAATAGACAAGAATATCAAGGATATTAAAGTAATAAAAGTAGTCTGTTGGAAGAAAAGGGAATTGGAAAACTATTTTGCCAAACCAGAGGTATTACTGAGACATGCGCAACTATTACACACTAAATATCCGCATTTATCTTCACAAAAATTAGCAAAGGCGATGACTGATGCAATCGCTAATTTTACTGTTCCTGCCTATTTGAATGATTTAAAAAATGATTGGTGGAATACTGCCAAACTTAGTGACGATTGGCTCGACTTAATATTCCCCGAATTTTATAAACAATTGGGTTTTCCAGAAAACATGTATAAGAACAATAAAAGAGATTATTTTGAGCTTATAAAGCTGCTTAAGCCCGACGAAATTGACCCAGAAATTAAAGATAAATTAGACATCCTTCACGAAATACTCAAGTAAAATAAAATGAACAAAATCATTCTTTCTTTGTCTTTATGTGTATTAATTTTCGCTTGCGGACAAGACAAAGCCGCCATCGAACAAGCCGAAAAAGAGGTATTTGCTATCCATGATGAAATAATGCCCCAAATGGGTCAGCTCATGGAATATAAAAAAACGCTTTCCTATGAAATCACAACTTTAGATAGCCTACTGAAAATCAAGGCAAACGATAGTCTCCAAAAACGCAAAGACGAAGCTTTGGCACTCAGCTCTACCCTTCAAGAAGCCGACAAAGGCATGATGGATTGGATGCACGACTACAAGGGGGATTCACTAAAAACACTCAGTGGAGAAGAAGCACTCAAAGCTATGGATACCGAAAAAACAAAAATTAGTGCCGTGCGCGACAAAATGAAGGAAGGCATGGAAAAAGCTGCACAGTTTTTAAAGAAATAAGCGGACTGTTATTCGTTATCTGTATATCTGTTAGCTGTTATCCGTTTTTATCATTGTGATAGGGCGTGGTTCCGATTTCAAATCATTTGTTTTCCATTAATCAAAAATGAAGTATTTCTTTTTAATAATTGTTTTTGCCGTTTGTATTTGGAGTTGTAACAAAAATACCGACCGATTACCTATTTTGGGTGAACGCGACACATCCAAACGTGTGGTAGATGGAAAAGAAGTAGTAGATACGATTTACCATACTATACCCGATTTCAAATTTGTCAATCAAAACGGTGATACTGTTACGGCGCAAAACTTCAAGGACAAAATTTACGTAGTTGATTTTTTCTTTACTACTTGTCCGACCATTTGCCCCGTCATGAAAAAGCAAATGCGTAAAGTCTATGAGAAAGTCAAAGGACAAAATGATGTAGCCATCCTATCACATACTATTGACCCTGAACATGATACCCCTTCAGTCTTAAAGGAATACGCCACTGATTTGGGCGTGAAAGACACCCAATGGATGTTTGTCACAGGCGACCGCGAAAAGATTTATGAAATTGGAGAAAAGAAATACCTAATAGTAGCTGGCGCCGATTCTACTGCTCCAGGAGGATATATTCACAGCGGAGCATTTGTTCTAATAGACAAAGAAAAGCGTGTGAGAGGAATGTACAATGGTACTGATGATGAAGCCACTAAACGGCTCATTGGTGACATAGCGCGATTGCAAGAAGAGTACAGAAATGAGGCATCGGGCAGTAAACAGTAAATCATTCAAATGAAAAATCTTCTACTTATCGGATGCTTGCTCACTATCTATTGCATTGGCTGCCAAAGCGAAGGAGGAATAAAACGCGATCAGTACATTGCTGAAGGATTTACGCTGTATCAAACCCACTGCGCCAATTGCCACCAACGGGATGGGAAAGGACTCGAAAACCTCTACCCTGCCCTATCGTCTGAGTACTTAATGGATAAATCAAAAGTGATTTGTTGGATAAAGTATGGCGTAAACCAACCCATGACCGTCAATGGGAAATTATATCACCGTGCTATGCCTGCCAATCCCGCTTTGAAAGATTTAGAAATTGCCGAAATTGTAACGTATGTGTATAACACTTGGGGGAAACAAACTGAAATTACTACGATACAGACGGTTCAAGAAGCGATTGAAAATTGTAAAAAACCTTGAAAAAAGTCAATAAAGGTGCGAATTAACGCACCTTTATTTTATTACCCCAACTGTGTATCTACGAAATAATTCATTGCGTTACGCATAAACACCGCAAAATCAGGATTAGCTTTCCCGTCATTCATGGTGTATCGCTCGTCATTTACATATAGTTCACCCAAGCCCTTATAAGCTTCGGCTTGCAAATCGGACGAACCAGCTGTCCCCCAAAACATCCGAATGCTTTGATAATGTCGAGCAATTTGTTTCTGAACCGCATTGCTTTTAGGGTCTTCCTTCATCAGCGATACCAAAGCATTCGTAATTTCCTTGCTTTCAGCAACTAACCTCGCCAAATCCTCCTTAGAAAGCTTACGAAGTTGATTCTCAGAATGTTCTACTACTTCTATGCCATAGTTATCAATGGCTTCGTTGCGATAGGCTTCCGCTGTTTCTTTGGGTAAGCCTTCATATAATTCTTCGTGTTTCAACATGACTCCATTTTTTAGTTTAACCATCGTTTTGTCAATCGTTGAAAGCAAAGTGGTAATTCGGTCTTGTTTGGATTGAAGGGCCTTTTTGTGACTTTCAAGTGCCTGAATTAAGTCAAAATTAGCATCGTCAAGAATTCGACAAATTTCTTGCAAGGGAAAATCCAGCTCTTTGTAAAACAAAATCTGCTGTAACCTTAACAACTCTTTTTCGCCATACATCCGATACCTGGCCTCGGTACGGGTTGATGGTTTCAGAAGTCCAATTTGGTCGTACAAGTGAAGTGTGCGCACACTCACTCCTGCCAACTTAGCCAATTTTTTTACCGAATAGCTTACCATTTTCGCCTATTTTTGAATGACAGGGCAAATGTAGGCTATGACGTAAGGTAAGAGTCAAGTGTTTTTTTAAGTTTTTTTTGCGACTAAATCTTAATCCCCCAAGCATCATTCATCGAACGTCCCAACAACGCATTGGCTTCTTTGTCATCCTTAAAAGACTCTTTTTTAGGATTCCATTTCAGCGAACGGTTAAGTTGATAGGCAATGTTGCCAATATTACAAACTGAAGCAGTACGGTGGCCTATTTCTACGTCGCAAATCGGTTTGCTGCGCTTGCGCATTGCATCAAAAAAGTCTTTGTAGTGATTTTCACTTTTATAGACGTGCTTTTCCGTTTCGCTAATCACTTTTGTAGCCAATGAAGCAGGAGTAGTTTCTATTTTTCTGCGTTGTACTCGTAATTCACCTTCAGTACCTGTAAAAAGTATAGCGTTATTCCAATCCCATTTTTCGTGGGTCATCGTGATACCGTTTTCGTAACGGTAGGTCAAGAAAGGATGTTCTTTACCATCAGGGGCAATGACTTCTACTGGGCCGCTGTCGTCCATGTTCAATGCCCATTGTACAATATCAAACATGTGTGCGCCCCAGTCTGTCACCATACCACCACCAAATTCACGGTAATTTCGCCAGTTAGGGAAAACGTCTTTAGAAATCGGCGGCGCAAGTTCTGAGTTAAAAGCCACGGGCATATTAGGTCCTAACCAAGCATTCCAGTCCAGCCCTTCAGGAATTGGCTCTGCTGGCAAGTCGTAGGGCTTTGGCGGAGGACCAACATTTACTTTAATACTTTTTACTTCACCGATATAGCCATTTCTAATCAATTCGGCAGCTTGACGAAACTCTGGCCACGACCGCTGCATACTTCCTGTCTGAAACACGCGGTTGTATTTTCGAGCAGCATTGACCATAGCGCGACCTTCTTTGACCGTCAACGCCAAGGGTTTTTCGCAGTAAATATCTTTTCCAGCTTCAGCAGCACGTACTGACATGGCCGCGTGCCAATGATCAGGTGTAGCAATAACGACTGCATCTACATCTTTACGGGCAAGCAACTCCCTGAAATCATTGTAAATAGATATTTCAGCGTAAGTACCTAATTGGGTATTTTTTTCGTAATGCGTTTTGATACGGTCAAGTGTTAGTTGAGCCTTAGCTTTATATACCTCGGCAATAGCTACCATCCGAGCTTCATTGGTACTCAAAAACGAGGTAGCCAGGCCACGCCCTTGTTTTCCTGTTCCAATAAAACCCAATGATATTACAGCACTTGGGGCAATGTATTTAGAGCCATCAGGGCGTGTGCCGCCCAACACGTGGCGCGGCAAAATAGTAATACCTGCTAAGACTGCAGCAGCTTTCCCGACAAAATCTCGACGATTCATTGAATTTTCTTCTTTCATGTTAATGCAAAATTTAAAGGTGTAGTATTGAAGGAACGTCG
>JBDHXS010000088.1:0-14681 GCA_039810845.1 Runella sp.
TTTTGCAGGCCCTCTTTATCTTATTTACTGCATCGAAAGAGGTCCATGTGAGGGGTTTGTTAAGTAAAATCACTTCCCCTTCATCGGGTACATTTGAAGTAGTTTCAGTCATTGAGTAAAATTTAAATAACTTTTAACTCGTAGCCAGCTAAAATCAAGGCCAAAATGACCCCGCCGACGATGATACGATACCAGCCAAAAAGACGAAAACCGTATTTGGTCAGAAAATCAATAAAAAACTTAATAGCCAACATAGCCACTATAAAGGCAACTACATTTCCAATGGCGAGGAGTTTGATTTGTTCGTCGGTCAATACAAAACCGTCTTTGTAGAAATCATAGGCCTTCTTGGCCGTTGCAGCAAACATGGTAGGAACAGCCAGAAAAAAAGAAAATTCAGCAGCGGCCTTTCGAGAAAGCCGTTGCGACATTCCCCCTACGATTGTTGCTCCTGAGCGAGATACGCCTGGAATCATGGCAATACACTGAAAAAAACCAATTTTGAATGCTGTTAGAAAATCTATTTCATCCGAATCATCAATAAAGGTTTTCTTAAACCATTTATCAACAAACAACAAGATAATCCCTCCCACTAAGAGCGAAATTGCTACGCCTAAAGGGCTTTCGAGCAATGCATCGATGGCGTCGCTAAACAAAACCCCAAAAACAGCACTTGGAATAAAGGCTACTACGAGTTTGAAATAAAAATCTAAGCTGCGAAAGAAGCGTTTGAAGTACAGGACCACTACCGACAAAATGGCTCCGAGCTGGATGGCCACTGTAAAGAATTTAACAAAGGGGTCGGAAGCAATTCCCATAAAAGAGGAAGCCAAAATCATGTGACCCGTGGAAGAAATAGGAAGGTATTCCGTAATGCCTTCGATTACGGCAAGAATGAGTGCTTGAAGAAAATTCATTGATTAATAGTTATGTTATCCAAATGTAAGACCCGAATAATAAAAACGCCTACGAACCTTTACATAGATAACAGATACACACTTAGCTACTTCTCTGTTGAAGCAGGTTTGCGAAGGATAGCAAAAAACTCTAAAATAAAGCCCGCCATGACGACCAAAGGCCCAACGGTCAAGCCCAATGCGCCGAAACCAAATTCGGCAGAATCCATACTCATGATGACAAAACCACCCAGAATCAGCAAGATGCCAATAATCATGAAGGTGTAGTTACTTTTACTAAAAGGGAGTGCGTTCTTTTTCATTAGAAGAATTTTATATGTTGTCCGTTTTTATCAACTGTTTACTGATTTTGTTAATACAAATCATCCAAAGCCATTCGCAAATACCTCGCCAAAGCTTGAAAAGTGCTGGCTATGCCTATCAAAGCACCTAAGATAATGACCCCAAGCAAGAGAAATCCGAGTTTTTGGTATTCTTGCAAAATATGCAAGCCTTCGATTTGACGTAGGGCTACTTGTTGTAGTGCCACAATTAAGCCAGCAGCAATCACCCCACTAATCAAGCCTTGGACAGCCCCATTTTTAAGAAAGGGTTTTTGGATAAACCCATCGGTAGCTCCTACCAATTGCATACTCCGTATCAGGAATCGTTGAGAATACAAGGCCAAACGAATGGTGTTATTCATTAACAACACGATGATAATGAGCATAATGACAGCAAACGTAGCAAGAATAAGATAAATTTTGGTTAAATTTTTATTGATCTGATCAGCCAGATTTTCCTGATAAACTACTTCAAAAACACCTTCTATTTTTTCCAAATCAGCTTTGATGAGTTTGAGTTTAGTATCTTCAAAAAAATCTTCTTGTAATCGTACGCGGTAGCTATCATGCAGGGGATTTTCCCCGAGAAATGCAGTAAAGTCCTCTTTTGTATCAGCAATAAATTCTTTGGCTGCTTGGTCTTTCGAGAAAAATATTACTTGGGGTTTTCCATCGAGGTTCAATACAAAAGGCATCACCGCAATCTTTTTTTGTATTTCGGCTACTTGGGTAGAGTCCAATTCTTTATCAAGCATCACCCGAACTTCAATGTTTTGCTTGATAATTGAAATCAATTTCTTGGACTGCATGACCAGCAATCCACAAAAACCAATCAAAAATAACGCCGCTGTGAGGCTTGCAATAATCATGGCGTTGGGATAGCTACCAACTTTTTTCTTTTTAAGAGGCATACATTCAATCTAAGATGAAGATTTTGAAAAAACAAAAAGATACTTTTTTATAAACTCTCTGCTGCAAAAATAGGTATTTATTTCAAGAACGAGTGAAAGAGATAGATTAGTGAGTTAGTTTTTAAAGATTTTTAACCAAATTTATCTCAAAATTACTGTAGTTTGAGCGATAGTCTATAACAGCAATGTTTAACTATCTATAGACTAAGTGAGTAATTTGAACGATGATTAAAACTAAGGTACTTGAACCTAATCCTATTCAAAACCATATTTTCTACATTTTTATAACTAACGCTCTTGGCTCTTTACCATAGTGTTCATCAACACAATATCTCCCTTACGCATTTTCGGAAAAACCTCTAATTTTACCAGTTTGCCTTGTTTGACTGTTCCCGTAATTGTTGTATTTTTAGGAGCATGTAGCTTAAAATCCACGTCCCAGTTCTTAGGCCAAGCGGGCAACAAATAAATCGTGTCACCCACGGTTTGCATAAGCATTTCTTGAACGGCAATCATCCCGCTTCCGCCCCAATTATGGTCGGGAGTCCAGTCGTGGCCAGGCTCAAAAAAAGCAGGAAAGCGATAGGGCGAATCTTTCATTTTTTGTAAAGTACGCTTTTCTGCTTCTTCCGTTAGACCCAAGCGTGCGGCATAAATAGCTTCTTGTCGCCAACTTAAATACAGGTTTTGCTTCAGTATTTTAACCACCGAGGGATTATAATTCCACGTGTTGAGGGCTATTTCCAAATCGGGTAGCCCTACCCCAAATTGCCCCCAAGGATAAATCGGGTACAATTCAGGCAGTTCGTTTCCGTGCGCAAACGGCCCTTTTCCTAGCGTATAAGGCCCATTTTTGTAGGCATTCAATAGCGTTTTTCCTTCAATTTGGGTAGTTTCTAAAGGTGGAATCCGTGTTAGCATTCCCTGCCAAAATGCCTTTTGAGAAGCCGAAAGAAAGCGCTCAGGCAAGGCCACAAAACGACTCAAAACGGTTTTTAATGCACTCACCGTATTGACGGGATTAACGGCCATCTTGTAACGTTCTAAACCACTGCCTGGGTAAATTATTAACTTTCCATCTTTGTCTAAACCATTTCGTTTTTGGTAATATTCATCGTAAAAACGAAGGCAACTTTCGATAAAAGGAATGTACTTTTTGATGTCAGCACCTGTGTAATTATACACATCTATCATCATCAAACAGAACTCCAACGAACTTTCCCAGTCATGCGCTAAGTAGTCGTTGTCTTCCACGCCTTCCTCTAGTGGTATCCAGCGAGAGGCTGGTCGGTTCCAACCGTATTCGGCGTTATTGGGAAGGCCAAAGTTTTCGATTTGTTCCGTAAAGCTTGCGCCATTGACGCCCCAATACACTTTGCTTCGCAACTCGGCATTGCGTAGGTTTTTGGTGTAAAAATTGAACTGAGAAGGGAGCATGTCAAAATCCCCGTTTTTAAACATTGGGAAATAAACCAATCGCTGATTTTGACCCGTCATTGTGCCCCCGCCCCAGCGACGAAAATCAGGAGAAAACTTTGCGCTACTCACCGTGCCTGGGTCGAAAGTAAACAAACCTCCGTTGAATTTTGTGGGCCATTCTCCGTAGGCATTACAAGCCAACATATACCTAAACAACTGATAGTTACGACCCACTTGCCACGCTTTTTGGTCGGAGCTTTGGATATATACGTGGCTTCGTTTCCAAAAATCATTCCACCACTTCAGGGTTGTTTGTTTGGCGGTGGCGTTTGCTTGTTTGGCCTTATGAACGAGCTGAACAAGTTCCTTCATCCATGCTTCTGCCGACAATGCTTTGCCCACGTGAAGGGCTACTTCCAACTGGTGTTTTTGTGACGCTTGCAGGCTTTTTAAGTGCCATGCTTGGTAGTCGGTATCGACATACGTACCGTAAGAAATGCCATCGCTAACGAGTCCTTTGCCAGACAGCATCCCGCCAAAAACCAGCTTTTCGAGGGGATTGTATAAACTATCTTTGACCGAACTGAGTCCTTGCTGCTCAACCGTCATGTCAAAAACGGCATCTTTGCGATTTTGGTGGTAAAACACTACCTCATTCGGCGCACTAAACCGCACGCTGTCCTTGAACGTAATCACTTTGATTCGCGGCTTATTCAAGTCTTTGTGAGAATTGGCGCGGTTTTCTTCCTCGGCGGTTTCGTGGTCTTTATGACGCCACGTTTCGTAGGAGGTTTTGAGCGACACAGGCTTGGTACTCTCGATTTCGACGTGTACGATGGGGCGGAATACATCTACCCAAAGTACCACTTTTGTTCCCGCTCCTGAAATATGTGCCGCTCCTTCTTGCAAACGCAGTTCCTGCTTAAAATCGGCACCGGTAAACGGATTGTTGGACAGCGTCACCCGTACCCTGCCCAACTTCAAGAATTGATTATTTTCGTCAAACGCGCCCGTTCGTGAGAGATAGAATAGAATGTCGCCATTTTCGACCCAAACATTGAGCCCAATATCTCCGCCGCCACACGGCATTGACTCCGATGAGTTTTTACTTGGTGAATTCCAACTGACATTATAATCTGTAAGCGTTGGGATTTGTGCCACTGCTCCTTTTACGGTAAGAAGCGCTAAAACAAGGGATAAACCAAAACGAAAATAGGCCATACAAAAAATGATTACTCTTGAAACTTTGACTAAACTACAACAACAATAAATCAGCAACTCGAATTTGCTTCCCGCTCTCTACCCAGCGTTTAGGAACCAGTTTAAAATAACGCAGTTGGCCTTTGCCTTTGGGGAAATTGACCCGTTGTGGACGAGGGTTGGCTTCGATGTTTGAAAATTCTCCTTCTTGAAGCAACTGCCAATCGCTGCCGTTTTCGCTACCATAAGCAGCATAATGCGTGATGTTTCCCTGACGATGGTTAGCGTCGGGAACGTACATAAACCCTTTCACCGCTTGGCTTTTTTGGGTATCCACAATGAAGTTATCGGTATCCTGAGCTGTTACTTCTACCTCCCAAATGGTCTTGGAGTTTCCATCCAAGGCTGATTGTGTTTCTTCAGCAGTCGATGGACTGTTTTGATTTTTATACAGCTTCCATCCTTGGGGTAAAATGCCCAACAAGGTCGAACTTATTCGGCTTGTAGTACCATCGTTGTTCAAAAATGCCGCACTCACCGTACCGCTTTCAGTCATCAAAAAAGGAGCTTTGTAAGGAGTAGAAGCCGATGAAATGGTGTTTCTGTTTTTTTCATAAACAATCACTGCCCCATTACTTTGCCCAGAAATCTGTACGTTTCCTTGCGTATCTCGACTAATGACGGGAAGGTTTTCCACGGGTAATTCTGGAGAATTGAACACCCCAATGTCGCTGAGACAAATACTGGCTTTGCCTTTGGTAATGCGAATTTTGATGGCTTTAGCCGTTGTTTTAGGGCCTTTTACCAACCGACTCGCCCCAATCGACGTTCCTTTGCCAAAGAGTTGCCACTGACCACTCACTTGCGCCCACACTTCCCAATCGTCGCTTCGTACGCCGAGTTTGATATTCTCCCGCATCCGCACCACATCAAAGGTCGTAGGCTTCGGAAACTCCAACGTGATTTCTCCCGTCGTCACGTCGTCTGGGGTTGCCCAGTAGCTGTAACGGTCATTGTCTTTGACATTTTCGGGAGAAAATTGGGCTGAACCACCTCGTACCGAACTCGCCTTTACTTTGGCCTTGGAAGCATAGTTTACGGCATACAAACCCCGAAGATAAGCGCCCATTTGCGACAGCGTAAGCGAATCAATGGGGTGAACCGTTCCTCGTCGCGAAGGTGGAATGTTTAATAACATACTCGCTCCGTGTCCCACGCTTTGAAAGTACAGGTTGACCAAGTTATCGACCGACCGCACGCGGTTATTTTCTGACTCGTGGTAAAACCAACCTGGGCGAATCGAAACGTCACATTCGGCGGGTATCCAATACTTACCGTCGCGCGTTCCGTATTGTCCTTCTTCATAGCGGGTTTGTCCCAGTCCTGGTTTGTTAATGTCTTCTCTTCCTTTTGGCGTGTAGGTAGGCCAGCATATTTCCCCAGCTACTCCCGACTCGTTGCCAACCCAACGGATTTCGGGGCCTAAATCGCTGAAAATACAGGCCATCGGTTGAATGGGACGAATCACATTCCAAAGTTCGTCCAAATTATAGTACGTAATACGGTCGATGGTACGTACTTCGCGCTTGCCTCCATAATATCCGTCCCCGCCATTAGCGCCATCGAACCATACTTCAAACACGGGGCCATAATTGGTCAGCAATTCGCGCAGTTGGTTTTGAAAAACGGTATTGACGTAATGAGGTGTAGCGTAATGTTCGTTGTTACGATCCCAAGGCGACAAATACACGCCAAACTTCAAACCATGTCTTCGACACGCCTCTGCTACTTCGCTTACTACGTCGCCTTTTCCGTTTTTCCAAGGGCTTTTTGTGATGTTGTGTTCGGTTGTTTTGGTAGGCCAAAGGCAAAAGCCATCGTGGTGCTTGGCAGTCAGAATAATGGCTTTCATTCCTGATGCTTTCATACTCCGCACAATTTGGTCGGCATCAAAGTTGGTCGGATTAAACAACGAAGGAGATTCGTCACCGTAGCCCCATTCTTTGCCAGTAAAGGTATTGATGGTAAAGTGAATAAATCCGTAAAACTCTAACTCGTGCCAAGCTAAGAGCCGCTCACTGGGCGTCACTCCGTACGGAACTGGTGGGGTTGCCTGCTGCGCTTTAGCAACATTCCAACCTAAAAAAATACTTAGAAAAAAAATACCCGTCGAACGGGGGATTACTGAGGGAACGTAGGAACAATTCATCACACTAAAGTTAAAAACAAAAGGAAGGCATACAAAAAACGTACACCTTCCCGCTTAGAGGTAAACAATCAACAATTAATAACCTGTATTCTGCGTCAAGTTTTTATTTCTATCCACTTCCGACTGAGGGAACGGCAACACGTTGTTTTTCTCTCCAAACACCAAGGTTTGTCCCGCAGGATTTTTTACCGCGGTTAGTCTCGAAGCCATCAGGTTCCAGCGTTTTAAATCAAAATAACGGTGTCCTTCCAAGGCCAATTCCACGCGGCGCTCGTGACGAATAAACTCCCGCAATGATTCTTTGGTGTTGTATTTTGTTTGATCCACTGCGGGGAGCTTCACACTCGTCCGAGTACGAATGGCATTAAGCGCATCATAAATACTCGCATCAGGCCCCGACACTTCGTTTTTGGCTTCGGCATACGCCAAAAGTACTTCGGCATAGCGCATGTGTACCACGTTCATGTCGGTCAGTGGAATCCTGGTTCTATCGTACGGCAATTTTGACAAATCCATGTACTTCTTCTGGGCAAAGCCTGTTAGAAGTGGGTCAGTATGAATAAAATTGGTCGTTTCTGGATCGCCAGGGGCTTTAATCGTCATGCGCAGACGCGGGTCGCGGTTGGCGTAAGGATTGGCTGCATCGTAGCCAGAACCTGCTTCCGAAATCATCTTCCCGTTGGTCATTTCGTATTCATCCACTAAGTTCTGATAAGGTGCAATGCACCCATACCAACCAATTTCCACCAACATTCCTTCATTGCCTTGTGGATTGTTAGGCGCCAAATATTTGGTCGAAAACAATATCTCGTTGTTGTTTTGCTGGGTACTTGTCAAAAAGAGATTGGCATACCCTCCTTGATAAATCGAAAACAATTTTGAGTTGATGATGTCATTTGTAATGGTCGCGGCTTCTGCCCAGTTTTGTTGGTACATCCGCACGCGGGCCTTCAAAAACTGCGCACTGGCTTTAACGACACGTCCTGTGTAAGCGATGGCGGGTAGTTTTGAAATGGCATAATCCAAGTCTTCCAACACAAAAGCGAGGACTTCCTCTTTGGTGCTTTGTTTGATTTTGGCTTCTTCGGCCGTTTTAGGAGCTACTTTGTATAAGACCACTCCGCCAAACAGTTGTACCAAGTCAAAATAGTACATAGCTCGCAAGAAGCGCACCTCAGCCGAGTATAGGTCTTTGTTGGCTTGCGATACCGCAGCGACTGAACCCACGTTTTCTAAAAAATAATTACAAGCCGCGATGCCCGCGTAAGGCTGGTTGTAAAGCCCCGAGTTGACGTTACTTGGGTTGATAACACCGAGGGTTACGGCCTGATAACCAAAGTAATTATGTCGGTCGTAAGCATTGTCAGAATAAGCATCAAAAAACGGCTTACGGTGTCCATAAATCCCGTTTTGAAGCGTACGGTACACCCCTGCCAACGCCATAGTGACGTCGGTTTCGGTTTTCCAGAACGTCGCGCCCGAGATGGCATTCAGGGGGTTTTTGTCCAAAAAGTCTTTATCGCAAGAACTCAACGTGCTGAAGCACATCAAAGCTGCGAGGCATTGGGTCATGTATTTTTTATGAAATTTCATTGTTGTCAAACGTTTAAAATGAGAACTAAAGGGCGGTTTTACCTAAAATTTGATGTTCAATCCTCCCGTAAAAATTTTCAATTGAGGGAATTGCGCAAATCGTCCTGAACCTGCTCTTTCGGGGTCGTTTCCTTCGTATTTTGTCCACGTAATCAAGTTATCACCCGAGAAATACACAATCAACCCTTTGGCTCCCATTTTGCTAAGTATGTCTTGATTGAAGGTGTAAGAGAGGTACAAGTTTTTCAAGCGCAAATACGACGCATCTTGCAAGAAATACGTAGAGGTATAACCTGATACCCCTGGGTAGCCTACTTGGTACACGGCAGGAACGGTAGTGCTAGGGTTGGTAGGCGACCAAGCATTTAAGAAACGCAATGGAGGCGCAGAACCTTGTTGGAACGGTTCGTAACCCCAGCCACTCACTTGGGTATTGATTCCCTGTACTCCTTGGAAGAAAGCTGTTAGGTTAAAGCCTTTCCAGCCTGCATTGAGGTTAAAAGAGTAGTTGTACGAAGGGAAACGGCTAATGCGCACTCGGTCTTCGGGGCCAACGGTGCCGTTGCCATCCAAGTCTCTGATTTTCAAATCGCCTGGCTTGAGCGTACCCGAACTTGGTTGCTTAGGAGAACTGTTGATTTCGTCTTGGCTTTGGAAAATACCCGCCCACTCATACATGAAGAAGTTGTTGTATGGTTGTCCCACTTCGATGGTTCCCAACGTCTCGGCCAACACCTTCGTTACTTTATTACGATAACGGTGGAAAAGCACACTCACCCCATAGTTAAATTCGTTGATGGTCTTGTTGTGTCTCAATTCCAACTCAATCCCCGTATTTTGCATAGCTCCTGCATTAACGATAGGCGCGGTAAGTCCTACGCTACTTGGCAAATCTTGACGCTGGGTAAGGATGTCGCGGGTATCGCGTTTGTACCAGTCGATGGTAGCCCCAAAAAGTCCTTTAAACAAATCAACATCTACCCCAAAATCCAACATTGACGTTTTTTCCCACTTCAAATCTTTGGTCACCAATCGGGTCAACTGCGCTCCCGTTGTGAGCGAAGAACTCCAAGGATAGGCAGTTAGGTTGAGTACGTCTTGGTAAGGGTAGTTCCCGATTTCTTGGTTTCCAAGCGTACCGTACGAAGCGCGCAATTTTAGGTTATCAATCCACGATACGTTGTTTTTGATAAAGCTTTCTTCGGAGAGTTTCCACGCGCCCGAACCTCCACCAAAAATCCCCCAACGATTGTCAATTCCTACGCGCGATGTTCCGTCGTAGCGAATGTTACCTTCGAGGAAATATTTGTTTTTGAAATCGTAATTGGCTCTTCCAAACAACGACTGCAAAGCCCATTCGGAAGCACCACCGTTGGTGGTTTGGTTGGTAGGGCCGCTACCGTCAAGCACCATGATAGAAGTGGTTGGAAAGTCGTATCGAGCTCCTCCGATATTATCAGTGAAGTTGTTTTGCTGCTCATAACCCGCCAATAAGTTCAGGTTATGATCAGTACCAAACTGCGTGTTGTAATTGAGCGTACTGAAAAAGGTCTTGGTGAGCGACCGTGTTTCGTTTTGTTGCAACCCGTTGAAGTTAGGGTTTCCATTGGCTACTTGTACGTAGTTTCCTGAAGCATCGGGCTGATACGCAAACGACGGCGATGGATACTGACGGTTTTTGTATTGTTCATTAAAGTACGTTATGGCCGCCTTATTCATCCATTTTAAGTTTTTCAAAATGCTTACCTCGGCAAACGCCTGGGCGTTGGCATTGTACGTTTTGGTAAATTGACCACCCGTCGCATATACTTCTTCTACGCTGCGGTTTCCTGTTCCGTTGGTCGTAAAATCGCGGTTAGTCGCTCTTCCACTTCCATCGGGCAAGAACGGCATCATGGTCGGCGCTGAGGCATAGGCGAGCAGCAACAAATTGTCGTTGGTCAACCAAGGCGCTTTTGCATCCTGAAACGACAAGTTGATGTTTGTACCAACGCGCACCCGCTTGTGTACTTGTGACGAAAAGTCGATTAACCCGTTGTATCTCTTGTATTTATACCCTTTGGTGATACTTTGTTGGTCTAAGTAATTGAAAGAAGCGTTGTAAATCGTCTGCTCGTTCCCACCCGAAAACCCAATATGGTGGTTTTGAATCGGGCCTTTGCCTAACACGTAGTCCAACCAGTTAAAATTGGGATACTTGTCGCTATTGGGGTTGTTTTTATACAAATCAATTTGGGCTTGGGTATAAAGCGCAGGCTGTCCGCTGCGAAGGCGCGCCGAATTGTACATTTCCATGTACGTGGCCGAGTTGGTAATCAACTCTGGGTACTTCGTAGCTTCACTCACACCCATGCTTCCGTTGTATTCAATCTGGGATTTGCCTGCTTTTCCTTTTTTGGTCGTAATCAAAATAACCCCGTTGGCCGCTCTTGCTCCGTAGATAGAAGCCGACGCTGCATCTTTCAAAACGGTCACACTTTCAATATCTTGCGGTGAAAGGTTCTTGATGGAAGCAATGACCCCATCAACCAATATCAAAGGAGCCGACGAAGCCCCAAACGACCCAAATCCCCTGAGCTGGAAAGAGGCATCGTCTCGGCCTGGCTCGCCCGTACTTTGGATAATGTCCAAACCTGCTACGCGACCTTGCAATAAGTTTTGCATGTTAGGCACGGGGCGCTGCGTCAACTCTGTGCCTGAAACTGTAGCTACTGACCCCGACAAATTGACTTTTTTCTGCGTGCCATAGCCCACCACGACCACTTCCGAAAGGGCGGAGGCGTCGGCTTGGAGTGTTACATCATAGACGCTTCGGCTATCGGTCAGTACTTCTTGCGAAACATACCCAATGTAGCTGAACACCAAGGTAGCGTTGTTGGCAGCTTGAACACTGTACTTGCCGTTGACGTCGGAGATGGTACCTGTCACCGTGCCCTTTACTTTCACGCTCGTACCTGGCAGAGGCACGCCACTGGCGTCAAAGACCGTTCCCGTGACTTGTCGGTTTTGTGCAAAAGCCCCTTGCATCATGCCTCCCAACAATATCAGCAGCGTCAATACACTAACCCTAAGGCCAATCCCTAACCGACGCGTTAGGGTAAAAAAATCTTGTTTGTTACTGTCTTGCGTTGCGTACATCACCCGTTTTTGGGACAAAGGGATGCCTGTACTCCTTTCAAAAGGCGTAAAATGAATTGCCATAAAGTAAAATGATTAAAGGTTAAAATTTGGTAAATGAACAGATGTTAGGGTTGTTTTCCATAGGAAGATTCGGCGAATTGTTTAGACAAATTTAAGACCCACAAGGGAGCGAAAGAATGGAGAAAACCGTAAAATATTTGTACAAATCCGACTTATTTGCAGGCTATTTTTCACGTTTTAGGAATAGCGATAGCCAAGGAGTTGCTATTTATCATTGATAGTAACTCCTTATTTTTTAATGCTTCGTGCATTATTTCACCGTCAGCAAATAGGTTTTATTTTTTTGCGTTTTTAATTGCAACAAGTACCCGTCATCCGTCTTTACGGAAGTAGTATTTGTTCCTTGTACGGTCACGGGTTTGTGGGTGAGCAGGCGCAATTCTTCACCGTTTATGGACTTAATTTGCGCTTGGGTCAGGGTATTTTTCTCCCATTGCATTGATACTTCAAACCCTCCGCGCCCACGCAAACCACTGACTTTACCCGATGGCCAACTGGTAGGTATCGCAGGCAATAAGTGTACTTTATCTTGATGACTTTGAATGAGCATTTCGGCCATACCCGCCGTTCCTGCAAAGTTCCCATCTATCTGAAAAGGTGGGTGAGCGTCGAATAAGTTAGGGTAGGTTCCTCCACCACGGCTCATGATGGTACCTGTTTCATTGGTATATTTCAATAACTCCCGAATGAGGGTATAAGCGTGATCGCCGTCCAGCAATCGGGTCCAAAAGTTGATTTTCCAGCCTTTGCTCCAGCCCGTTCCTTCGTCGCCGCGTAGCTCCAAGGTCTTTTTGGCCGCATTGAAAAAGGCAGGGGTTTCTTTCGTAATCTGACGCCCTGGGTGTAAACCAAACAAGTGTGACACGTGACGGTGGCGAGGGTCTGTTTCTTTGAAGTCTTTCGACCATTCTAATAGCTGACCTTGGCCACCAATCTGCAACGGCAACAGTTTGTTTCGCTTGGCAATCAACAGCTCTCTAAATTCTTTGTCTTGGCCTAAAACTGTTGAGGCATCAATAAGATTAGTAAACAAATCCCAGATAATCGACATATCCATTGTAGTTCCTACCGATACCCCTTGCTGCTTGCCAGCCGCGTCAAAAAACTTATTTTCAGGCGTGGTAGAAGGGGCAGTTACAAGGTATCCGTCTTTGTTTGTCACCAACCAATCGAGGCTAAAAAGAGCGGCTTCTTTCATGACAGGGTAGGCTTTTTCGGCCAAAAACTTTTTGTCGCCCGTAAACCGATAATGCTCCCACAAATGTTGACACAGCCAGTTGCCACCCATAGGCCAATTTGCCCAAACGGGGTCACCTGCACCTACGTCGCCCACGGCATTACTCAACGCCCAAATGTCGGAATTATGGTTTGCTACCCACCCTTTGGCGCGGTAGTAATCGTGGGCTGTTTCGTGACCTGTTTTGGCCAAATGCTGAATCCAATCAAGCAGCGGTTGGTGCATTTCCGAAAGGTTGGTCACTTCGGCAGGCCAGTAGTTCATTTCGGTATTGATATTGATGGTATAATTAGAACTCCACGGGGCACGAAGCTCTTTGTTCCAAATTCCTTGCAAGTTGGCAGGCGGCCCTCCTGGGCGCGACGACGAAATCAGCAAATAGCGACCGTACTGAAAATAAAGCACTTCCAAATCAGGATTGTAACGCCCTGCTGTATATGCTTTTAGCTGCTCGTCGGTTGGAACTGGGGTTGTATTGGCATTCAACGTGTCTTTAATCGTCAACTGGCAACGGTTAAAATACGATTGATATTCGCTCTGATGTTGTTTCAATAAAGTCGCGTAGGGCTGCGCTAAGGCTTTGGTCAGGAAACCAGCCGCCAGTTGTTTTTCGTCTTTTCCGTCTTTGTCGGGGCATTTATCGTAACCGTTGAAACTGGTAGCAGCCACAATGTACAAAACTACTTCACTGGCCTTCTCAATGTGAATACCTGCGGTGTCGGTTTTTACCGAACCGTCTTTGGCAACCGCCTTGATTCGGTACTGAAAACGCATTCCATTACAGCCTTCAGCATCTTCGTAAATGACAGGAGTACGGCCTTTGGGATTATAATAAGACGGGTCCACTTTCGCTGGAGCTTTGCCATTGACGACCAGTTCGGTATTGCTCAACGGTTGTTTTTGAATCCGTAGTTTGGAACGCGTATTGATGTCTAGATTAAGTTGTTTCGACTTATCAGCACTCAAACGTACCACAAACACATTGGCAGGTGCCGAAACGAAACCTTCCCGAACGTAAGTGACCCCGTCCACGGTGAAACGGGTGGTGGATATAGCTTTTGAAATGTCAAGGTCGCGGTAGTAAGCCGTTGGCGTGCCATTTGTCAAACGGTGCTTAATCATCAAATCGGCCAACGGCAAGTACGATTCGGTATAAAACCCTTGCATTTTTTTGGTGAGTTCGTTGGCTTTTGAATAATCTTCTTTTTCCAACAACGCCTCGCGGATGGCACTGAGGTATTGATGCGCTTCGGGGTTGACGTTCTTTTTGAGCGGCCCACCCGACCACAGCGTTGATTCGTTCAACTGTATCAATTCTTCATTGACACCTCCAAACACCATTGCACCGATTCGACCATTGCCCACTGGCAATGCCTCTACCCACCGCTCGGCAGGCTTGGCATACCATAGTTTTTGGCTCGATTGGCCAAAGGTTTGGAAATAACATAAAAAGAGGAAGGCAAAAGATTTGAAAAAGTATTTCATAATGCGTGTAGAAAACTTATGGAGTTAAGGCTATGATTAGAAATAGAATTATTGGTTTTGCAAAGTAACTGTATTTCTAATCCAGTATAAATTTGGAAATTACCAAGATTATAAGTTATTTAACTATGTAATAAACATAAATGAGAATTTTCTGTTAATTTTTTCAGTATGAAACCCCAGCTTTTA
>JBDHXS010000089.1:0-14631 GCA_039810845.1 Runella sp.
AAAAATGGATAAAAAAAAAAAAAAAAAAACCTGATGAATTGGTAAAAAACAATGCCGTTCCGCGTCTAAGTACCGTTCGTATGGGGAATGACCACACTTCTGGAGCCCGAGTAGGCTACCCAACCCCCGACGCTGCCGTGGCCGATAATGATTTGGCCGTAGGACGCTTCGTAGAACACCTTTCCAAAAGCCCTATTTGGAAAGAATCGGTTGTCTTTATTTTGGAAGACGACGCACAAAACGGCCCTGACCACGTAGATGCACACCGTTCGATTGCTTTTGTAGCAGGCGGATACGTAAAGCGTAATTTTGTGGATCACACCATGTATTCCACTTCGGGAATGCTGCGGACGATGGAGTTGATTTTGGGTTTAAAGCCGATGAGTCAGTACGATGCGGCGGCGGTACCGATGTGGCGCTGTTTTCAGAAAACACCTGTTATGACGCCTTTTGTGGCCAAACAGCCGGGTGTTGATTTGAACGAAAAAAACATAGCAGCCAACTACAATCACCGTCGTACGCTCAAATTTGATCTATCCCAACCTGATGCCATTGATGATTTGATTTTTAGCGAAATCGTGTGGCAAACGGTCAGAGGAGAAAAATCTAAGATGCCCGCGCCAGTACGGGGAGCGTTTGTGAAATTGAAGGAAAAAGAAGAGGAAGGAGAGGATGATGACGACTAAATCAAGGCTACCTATTCAAACTATTCACCATGTTGCCATTATTTGTAGCGATTATCAACGCTCCAAACGTTTCTATACGGAAGTATTGGGATTAACCATTGTGGCAGAGGTGTATCGAGCCGAGCGCGATTCGTACAAATAGATTTGGCAGTCAACGGTCAGTATCAGATTGAACTGTTTTCTTTCCCGAATCCTCCCGCGAGGGTTTCACGACCCGAAGCCGCAGGACTAAGGCATTTGGCATTTAGTGTAAAAGACATCGAAGCCACTCGTATTCATTTGGTGCAAGCAGACATAGATTGCGAGGTAATACGAGTAGATGAATTTACGCAAAAACGGTTCTTTTTTATCACCGACCCAGACAATTTACCGATTGAGTTTTACGAAATGTGAGTAAAACCGCTTACTTTCTTCGTAATTTTGTGGCATGAAAATAAAAACCGCTGTTTTTGTCAAAAGCTCGTCGTTACATGAGCAATGCCCCAAGGCCGATCGACCCGAATATGCCTTTATTGGACGCTCGAACGTGGGCAAATCTTCTTTGATAAATGCCCTTACTGGACACGGCAATTTGGCCAAAACTTCCTCAAAACCTGGGAAAACGCAGGTTATCAATCATTTTATGATTAATGATGCGTGGTATTTGGTGGATTTGCCAGGCTATGGTTATGCCAAAGTATCACAAACCGACCGCCAAAAATGGGCAACAATGATAGATGGCTACCTTTTCAATCGCGAAAACCTCACCTGTACCTTTGTGTTGGTGGACTCGCGCATCGAACCCCAAAAAATAGACCTCGAATTCATGGAGAAATTGGGGACTAATGGCGTACCTTTTTGTATTGTTTTTACCAAAACCGACAAACTTCGCCCACCTCAACTTCAAACCCAACTTGATAACTACCGCGCGAAGCTGCTGGAAACCTGGCAAGAAGTTCCTTTGATGTTTGTCACTTCCTCGGAGACGCGGGCAGGACAAAAGGAGTTGCTGGCACAAATTGAAGAATGGAATAAAACGAACTGAAAATCTTAGATAAAAAACTCCCCATTTCTATATCCATGAAAATCGTTACGGTGACCGTAAATCCCGCCGTTGATAAAAGTACTAACATCGACCGCCTTATTCCAGAACAAAAATTACGTTGTGACACACCTCGTTTCGATGCGGGTGGTGGTGGAATCAACGTATCCAAAGCCATCAAGCGATTGGGAGGAAAAAGCACTGCTATTTTTACGACGGGAGGGCCTTCGGGACAAGTTCTTCGCGATTTAGTATCTCAAGAAGGGATTGATTGTGAGGTGATTCAGACCGAGCAATGGACGCGGGAGAATTTTATTGTTGCCGAAACTTCTACCAACGCCCAATACCGTTTTGGGATGCCAGGAGCCGCCTTGAGCGAGGCTGAAACCGAGGCTATTTTGGAAACATTACGGCAGTCAAAAGCCGAGTACGTCGTAGCAAGTGGCAGTTTACCTCCTCAAATGAACGTCAATTTTTACGAAAAAGTAGCGGCTATCAGTAAAGAAATAGGAGCAAGGCTGGTGTTGGATACTTCGGGAGAACCCCTGCGGGTTGCTTGCGATGAAGGGGTATTTTTACTTAAACCCAACATCGGCGAACTGGAAGCATTAGTAGGAGCAAAAGATTTGCAAATCGACGACGTGGACGATGCCGCCCGAACGCTCATTGGAGACGGAAAATGCGAGGTTGTGATTGTTTCGATGGGGCCTAAGGGAGCGATTTTAGTAACCAAGGACCTTTGCGAACATGTACCTGCCCCGCCCGTTCAGAAACGCAGTACGGTAGGTGCGGGCGATAGCATGGTAGCAGGAATGACGTGGGCACTGACGCAAGGACTGACTTATTCCGAAATGATTCGTTGGGGCGTGGCTTGCGGTTCGGCCGCGACCATGAACCAAGGAACGCAACTTTTTCTCCGCGCCGATGTTGAAAGATTAATGGATTGGTTGAAACGATTTGGGAAAAATTGACATGAGTCTTTCCCTATATTTATACGCTAACATTTTTGATATTGAAAACCTATTTCCAACATATCAACGAAGGGATTCATACCACTTTAAGCGGTATGAAGCTCACATTTAAGCACCTATGGGATGCCCGCCGCCGCCGTAGTCACAATAACGTGGCGGGTAGCGGTTATTTTCAGGAGCAAAACGGGATGGTTACGCTCCAATACCCACAGGAAACGATGCCTATTCCTGACAATGGTCGTTATCGCTTACACAATGAGATGGATGATTGTATTGTATGCGACAAATGCGCCAAGGTATGCCCTGTTGATTGCATTGATATTGAACCCATTAAGGCTACTGGCGAAGTCGGCAAGGCATCAGATGGCTCACCTATTCGTTTATATGCCGCCAAGTTTGACATTGACATGGCTAAATGCTGCTACTGTGGGCTTTGTACTACAGTATGCCCCACGGAGTGTTTGACGATGACCAAAACCTTCGATTACAGCGAGTTTGATGTGAGTGATATGAACTACCACTACGCCAATCTCACGCCTGAGCAGGCTGGCGAGAAAAAAGCGTTGTACGAGCAGTTTGTGAAAGAAAAAGAGGAGTTGAAAAAAAGTCAGCAGTCGGCAGTGGGCAGTGGGCAGTCCGCAGACGCGCAGTCAGCAGTGGAAAGTGAGCCAACGAGTGTGCCAACTCCTAAACCAGCCTTTAGACCTACGGTAAAACCTCCAGTTCCGAAAACAGAGGAAGCTCAGTCCGTAGAAAATAAAGAAGTCTCTAAACCAAAACCTGTTTTTGCTCCAAAGAAACCTGCTTCAGCTCATCCAGCAGTTAGCAGTGAACCTATAGTGGAGGATGAAACTAATAAAAATGAGTCCCCCTCTGGGGGAACGGGGGCTAAACCAAAACCTGTTTTTAAACCAACCAAGCCCAAATCGGTGACAGAAGAGCAATCGCCCTCTATCTCTAAATCAAATGAAACGGCTGATTTACAACCCGAACCAGTAGCCCGCCCGAAGCCTATTTTTAAACCAACCATAAAGCCGACAGTTGTTGAAAAGGCTGAAGAAACTATTACATCATCTGATTTACAACCCGAACCGACTGCGCGACCCAAGCCAATTTTTAAGCCCACGATGAAACCCGCAGTAGTGGAAAAAGTAGAAGAAAAAGCCGCTCCTGAGCCATCGCTCCCCAAAGAAAATACTGACCCAGGAGAGGTGAAACCCAGACCTAAGCCAGTATTTAAGCCTACAATGAGGCCTAAAAAAGAGGAATAATTTACGCTTCGGGAGTAGGTTCGGTTGTTGCTACTTCTGGTTTAGCCTTACGTACGTAGGGCCTTTTCGTACGAACAGGCTCTACCTTTTTCGATGAAGTTTTTGACTTAGAAGTAGGCTTTGTTTTTTCGGCAGGTGCTTCTACGGGTGTTGGTTCAGGTAAGGCGATTACTTTAGCTTCACTCTTGTCTTTTTTGTGACCTTTATCCTTTTTATCGCTTTTCTTTGATTTTTCTTCGTTTTTTTTCTTAGCCTTTTTCTCAGGTTTTTTAGCAGCTTTCTTTGCTTCCTTTTCAGTTTTTTCGGCGGCTTTTTTAGCTGCTTTCTCAGCATCTTTGGCTGCTTCTTTTTTCGCTTTTTCTTCTTTCTTTTTAATTTTTTCTAACTTTTTAGCTAGTTTTTCTGATGCCTTTGCAATGGCTTTTGCTATTTTTTTAGAAACAGTTTCTCCTACAACAACCGCCGCAATTTTTTGAGCAATTTCGCTTGCTGCTTTTTTCTTGTCTGATTTCATTTGAATGAATAAGATTATAGTTTGAATAAAAAAATCTGCAAATAGATAGGTATATTTTCGTTAAAACAAAAATTTTAGATTATTTTTATGTTAAGTTTTTTATGACTTTTGACATATAATCCCACGCTACGATCCCTGCACTGACAGCTACATTTAATGAATGTTTTGTGCCAAATTGTGGAATTTCTAAGCAAATATCACATTGCTCAATGGCTTCTTCCTTGACACCAAATACCTCATTGCCAAGAATAAAAGCGTATTTTTTGCTCAACTCAGGCTGGAACTCGTGCAGTTTTGTACTGCCTTCGGCTTGCTCCAATGCTACAATTTGATAGCCATCTGATTGGAGTTGTGCAATCAGATGTACTAAATCAGGGCTTTGTTCCCATTCTACGGATTCATCTGCGCCTAAGGCCGTCTTAGTAATATCGCGGTGAGGTGGGGTGCCTGTTAGGCCGCAGAGGTACATTTTTGTAGCTCGAAAGGCATCAGCTGTACGAAAAATGGAGCCGACATTGTTCAGACTTCTGATATCATCCAAAACAAAGACAAAAGAATGTTTGGGCACTTCACGAAACTCTGACACTGATAGGCGGTTGAGTTCCTCCATAGAAAGTTTACGATTCTGCATTTTTGGGCAACGAGTAGTTTTAAATAACTTTTTGATTAATTAGTTAGCAAAGGTACATACAGAATCAGGGTATTACGAAACCCTCATCCACTAAAAACTGTTACCTTTGCAGTAGTGATAACAACAAGAATGGAAGAATACCGCCTACACACTTTGCCAAACGGCATCCGTGTTGTACACAAACAAGTACCACATACCCAAATTGCCCATTGGGGAATTATGCTCGATATTGGAAGCCGTGACGAATTGCCTCATCAACAAGGGCTCGCGCATTTTTGGGAACACATGGCTTTTAAAGGGACTCAAAAACGTAAATCGTACCACATCATCAATCGTCTTGAAACCGTTGGAGGTGAGCTAAACGCTTACACAACCAAAGAAAAGGTATGTTTTCATGCGTCTTTGCTGGCTTCGCATAGCGATAAAGCCATTGAATTATTATCAGATATTACATTTCATTCGATTTTTCCCGAAAAACAAATCGAAAAAGAGCGAGGAGTAATTTTGGAAGAAATGGCGATGTACTACGATTCGCCTGAAGATGCAATTCAGGACGAATTTGATGAGGTGGTGTTCCAAAATCATCAATTGGGACGAAATATTCTTGGTACGCCCGATAGTGTTCGTTCGTTCACTAAAACTGATTTGCAGTCGTTTATTGCTGACAACCTGGATACGGAGCGAGTGGTGGTGTCTTTGGTGAGCAATTTGCCTTTTCATAAAGCCATCAAGCAAGCTGAAAAATATTTGTATGATTTGCCACATAGTACCAGCCAGCGTGTGCGCACTTCGCCCGAAATCTATCTCCCTAAAAAAATTGAGGTACCACGCGGTATGACCCAAACGCAGGTCGCTATGGGGCGCCCTGCCTATGCGCTTATGGATGAGAGACGGCTACCGTTTTTTATGTTGGTAAATCTGCTGGGCGGGCCTGGAATGAATTCTCGTTTCAACATGACCTTGCGCGAAAAATACGGTTTGGTTTATTCCATTGAAGCCAATTATGCTCCTTTCTTAGATACAGGGTTTTTAGGTGTATTTTTTGGAACTGAGTCTAAAAACCTGAATCGTGCTATGCAGCTGATTTATCGTGAATTACGTCAACTCAGAGAAAAACCACTCACAACCATCCAACTGCGAAACCTAAAAGAACAGCTGATGGGCCAATTGGCAATGTCAGAAGAAGGAAATCAGAGTTTTATGCTGATGATGGCCAAGAGTATTTTGGACACGGGAAGAATAGATTCCTTGAAAGAAATATTTGCTGAAATCAATGCCGTTACGGCCTCACAACTTCAAGATATTGCCCAAGAGATGTTCGATGAAAGTCAATGGAGTACTCTCTCTTTTGTTCCAGGAGATGAAGAAAAATAATAATAGTATTTAAGACGTTTTTATATCGAATAAAATAGATAGTTTTTAGACAAAAACGGGTTAAACTTGACAAAAATGGCTGTAGCATATATTTTTAGCCGTTTTTCCGTTTATATTTGTTGAAACAATACGGAATCAATGGATTTTCTTCCCCCCGTCATAGAAGCCTACTCGCTGGCGCATACTTCAGCAGAAAACCCGCTATTGATGCAATTGAACCGCGATACGCACGCTAAAGTACTCCAACCACGGATGCTTTCGGGACAAATGCAAGGACGACTTTTAGCGCTGTTTTCGACCATGATGCGCCCCCGTAGAGTTCTCGAAATAGGTACTTATACAGGCTATTCCGCGCTTTGTTTGGCAGAAGGTTTAGCTGAAGATGGCCTACTGATTACTATTGATGCAAATGAAGAGCTGGAAAGCTTTACTCGTTCCTTTTTCGACAAATCGCCGTTTGGCGATAAAATTGATTTTCGGATAGCAAATGCTGTTGAACTGATACCTGTGTTGAGCGATACATTTGATATCGTATTTATTGATGCCGATAAAAAAAATTACGGCTTGTACTACGATTTGGTGTTTGACAAAGTTCGTTCGGGCGGAGTCATCATCGCTGACAATGTCCTTTGGAGTGGGAAAGTTGTACAGACGGAAAAGAAAATAGATAAGGATACTCAGGCACTTTTAGACTTTAATCAAAAAATCCACAATGACCCTCGCGTTAGTCATTTGTTACTTCCTGTCAGGGATGGACTCATGATTGCTTGGAAACATTAACATTTAGCGAACCAAAACCGATGAAACGTATCTTAACCCTAACCACATTTATTTCATTTATTTCGATTTCTGCCTTGTTGGGCCAAGCGCCTGCTGTTCCTAACGTTCCGCGTAGTGTAGGTTTTGCAGGAATGAATATACAATTGGACGAAGACGCCCGTGCGGTTGTCCAATCGGACGTAAAGGCATTACTGACCAATAAAAAATTTTGGGAAGCTAAATTAGACCGATGCTTGCTATTTTTCCCTATCGTCGAAGGTGTTTTGATAGATGAAGACGTTCCGATTGATTTTAAATATTTGGCTGTTCAAGAAAGCAATCTCCAGCCCGATGCTGTATCGGCCTCTAATGCGGTTGGTTTTTGGCAATTCAAAAAAGAAACAGCAGTTGACTATGGCTTGCGCGTAGATGACCAAGTAGATGAGCGAAAAAATATCACTTCTTCTACTCGCGCTGCTGCTAAATATCTTAAAAAGAGTAATTTACAGTTTAATAATTGGGTTGCCTCTTTGTATTCATACTACCTTGGCGCAGGAGGTATTAGCAAAAATATTCCTGCCGAATGGGGCTATGCTCGTGAGATTAAGCTGGATGGCAAAGCGGATCGGTATATTTTGCGCTTTTTGGCTCATAAAATTGCGATTGAATCATCCATTGAGCGTTATCAATCGCCTAATCGAATAGCTCTTTTGGAATACCCCAAAGCCACTGGACGCACCTTGGATGGAATTGCGAAAGAGTTTGGCGTTGATGAGGTGGCACTGCGTACACAAAACCGTTGGATTACAGGAAACGAAATACCCTCAGATAAAGAATATTCGCTTATTATTCCAGTCACAAACGACCAATTTGAGACTGTTCGGACGCGTCTTTCGGTTTTTAAAAAACCTAACCAGCGTGATAATTTCACCCAAAAAGACATTGGTTTTCCAGTGCTAGTTCGAGCAGATGGATATAGCAATGATTTATTGTTGTATGAAATCAATGGATTGCCAGGCATTATGGCAGGAGGAAATGACAACGTAGAATCATTGGCTAAGAAAGCACGTGTGAGTTTTAGTAGTTTTCTGCGTTACAATGAAATGTCGGAACGTGACCCTGTTACACCAGGTGATGTTTATTATTTGTCTAAAAAAAATAAACGTGCGGTAGTCCCTTTTCATACGGTACGTGAGGGAGAATCTCTCTGGAAAGTTGCCCAAATTTATGGTATTAGACTCAAATTTTTGGTTAAATATAATCGTATAGACAATCGTAACCAGCGTTTACAAACAGGGCGCGTACTTTGGTTAACCAAAAAACGCCCCCGCAATAAACCCGTGGAAGTGATAGAGGTTCCTCAAGATGAATGGGTGCCTGGCTCTGGGAAATCACAACCCCGCCCAGCGGTTCAAGAAACTGCCCGAAATGAGTCATCGCCTGCCTCTAATAATAAAGTTCCTCAGACGCCATCGGAGCGTAAAGTTTATACGCCTAAAATGGCCGATACACCTGCTACGAATGACAAGTCGTCGGAAGGTGTAGAAGTAACGGAAACAGCTGCTACGCCTTCGATAGAGAAAGGAAAACAAACGACTACTACACAACAGGGTACTAAGCCGAATAAGCGTGCCCCCTCGTTTAATCCAGTAGATGATGACCGCGTTGTGATTATCAATGATGAAGAAACTGCCGTTAAACCTAAAACGACGAACAATAAACCGCCTGTGACAACCAATAAAAAAACGGAAACTAAACCACCCGTAAATGTAACGCAGACGAATGACAAGTCGGGTGGGGTAGAAATAGAATTAAGAAATCAGACACCACCAGCGAAAACGGCTCCAGTTACTACTACGCCATCCTCAACTACCACCACCACCACAACAACTAAACCCCCAGCTACCACCACTAATAATAAGCCGATTACCCACGTAGTAGAGGCAGGGCAGACTTTTTATAGTATTTCAAAAATGTATGATGTAACAGTCAATGACATTTTGTATTGGAACAATCTGGGGCAGGATGCTAAATTATTGAGCGGCCAAAAGTTGATGATTCGCCCTGTGGGAAATACCTTAGCGCAACAGCCAAAAGCCGAGGAGTTTACCAATCACACCGTGGCACAGGGAGAAACAATGTTTAGTATTTCACAAAAATACGGTGTAAAAGTTGACCAAATTAAAGAATGGAACGAGTTGCCTGATACAGGAGTGAAGATTGGCCAACAACTCAAGATTAAGAAACAATGATAGTAATTGATAATGCGGTCATTAGCGATGATATTGCTGACCAATATTTTGTTTGCGAATTGACCAAATGCAAGGGAGCTTGTTGTGTAGAAGGTGATTTAGGAGCTCCTTTGGAAAATGATGAATTGGCGATTTTAGAAGAAGTTTATCCAAAAGTAAAGCCCTATCTAAACAAAAAAGGCATTGAAACCATTGAAAAAACGGGTTTCTACGAACAAGATCACGAGGGAGATTATGTGACTCCAACCATCAATGGCAGAGAATGTGCCTACGCACTTTATGACCAAAAAGGAATCTTAAAATGCGGTATTGAACAGGCTTTTTTGGATGGAAAAATTACTTTTCGGAAACCTATTTCTTGCTATTTGTATCCAATTCGTATCAGCAAATACGATCACTATGAAGCCCTCAATTATGACCGTTGGCACATTTGCAAACCCGCTTGTAACAATGGACGAGAATTGGGTGTACCGCTCTACAAATTTCTCAAAGACCCACTAACCACCAAATATGGAGAGGCTTGGTATGAAGAGCTGGTTGATAGAATTGAGAAAAAGTTATAGTCCACAGTCGATAGTCTATAGTTTGCGGTGGGCAGTTCTTTGTCCTCTACATATTAACCTTTTCTCTAACCTGTGGAAACCAAGAGTTTTTTCAATGACGTGTACGAAGTAGTTCGGCAAATTCCTGTCGGTCGTGCTACATCATATGGAGCAATCGCTTTATTTTTGGGGTCTAAACTCAGTGCTCGCATGGTAGGTTGGGCCATGAACGCTTGTCATGGTATGCCAGATGTCCCTGCACATCGCGTAGTCAATCGGGATGGAGTACTTTCTGGTAAACACTTCTTTGGAAGTCCAACGGCTATGCAGGAACTTTTGGAGTCTGAAGGTATTATCGTTGAAAACGACAAAATCGTTGGATTTAAGAAAGTGTTTTGGAATCCAAGCGAAGAATTGTTGTAATTGGCACGAATTATGTAGGTTCAGGTTAAAAGCCTGATAACATGCGTTTTTCTTCGTTTATAGTGTGTTTTTTTTGTGGTTTAGCCCAAGCACAGCAAATTCAGTGGGCTACGAAGGTACTTGAATTTTCTTCGGAATATGCTGCGAGTAATGGCCAACAATATCGAGCCACTCAACTACTGGGCAGGCCCAACAAACTTCCACAAGCCGAAAGTGGCGCTTCTGCCTGGCGTTCGGAGCAGCCCGATGCTGGTTTTGAATGGGTTAAAGTAGGTTTTGAAACTCCGATGGAGATTCGACAAGTAGCGATTGCTGAAAATTTTGGAGCAGGTTGTGTCACCGATGTAGTTGCCTACGATACCCAAAATAAAGAATACACGCTTTATAAAAGTAAACCAGAGGCTACAAAACGTGGCGCAGGGATGCACCGAATCTGGCTGCCACAGCTTACATCTTTTAAAGTATCAGCGATTAAAGTGGTACTGAATACAAAGTTGGTAGCAGGTTGGAATGAAATAGATGCCATCGGTATTTCATCTTCTGACAAACCCGTTGAGGCGGTTATCAATTTAGCCAAAAATGTTCCTAAAGAACTCAAAAAAGAAAATTTAGGCCCCAATGTCAACTCTAAAGCCAACGAAGTAGCTCCTGTTATTTCTCCCGATGGGCGTACTATTTATTTTACTCGTTTTGATCATCCTGAAAATCTGAAAGCCAAAGAAGACTACGATGTGTGGTTTGCCGAAGAAAAAAATGGCGTTTGGCAAAAGGCACTCAATATGAACAACCCTGTGAATAACCTGCAAGAAAACTCTATTTGCTACATCTCGCCTGACGACCGCACCGCATTGTTGATGAATATTTATCACCCCGATGGTGGCCTTTCTAAAGGTGTTTCCATTAGCCGTAAAAACAGTACAGGCTGGACATTTCCGCAGGAACTTAAACTACAAAACTATGTCAATGAACACTCATTTTCTGGTTTTTATATTGGTCCAAATGGAAAAGTGATGGTACTTTCGCTGCAAGATGCTAATACCAAAGGTGGAGCGGATTTGTACATTTCGTTTCCGCAAGCCGACGGTACGTGGTCATCACCCAAAAACATGGGTCTTGACATTAACACCGCCGATGATGAATTCACACCTTTCCTTGCTACCGACAATCAAACACTTTATTTTACCTCCAATGGGCGTAGTGGCTATGGCGAAATGGATATTTATGTGAGTCGTCGTTTGGATGATACTTGGATGCACTGGTCTGAACCCGAAAACTTGGGGCCGGCCTTCAATACACCCGATTACGAAGCCCATTTCACCATTCCTGCTTCGGGTGCTTATGCGTATTTTTGTTCTGCTGAAAACTCATTGGGAGAGTTTGATATTTTTCGGATGAAACTTCCTGAGGCCATTAAGCCTGTTCCAACCGTTATTTTACAAGGCATTGTATTGGATCAAATCACTAAACAACCCGTAGCAGCAGAAGTGATTGTAGAAGATTTAGATCAAAAACAAGCACCTCAACGCTTAGATTATGACCCAGCTGTGGGGGATTTTAAATTGGTATTGGACACTCAGAAACACTATGGACTCACGGCTCAGCGTAAAGGCTATCAGGCAGGCGGTATGATTATAGATTTGACCAAAGAGACTCAATACCGTGAACTACGTCGTGAAGTATTGCTGGCACCCATTGAAATAGGCCAAAAAGTAACGCTTAACACCATTCGATTCTCGCAAAGTAAATACGATTTGTTGCCTGCGTCATTACCCGAATTGGATCGTATTGCGCAGATGATGACCGAAAACGCTAACATGGAAATCCTTCTTGAAGGTCATACTGATAACGTTGGTGATTTTGATGCCAATGTTCAACTCTCCAAAGATCGAGTGGAAGAAGTGAAACGCTATCTCTCTACTAAAAACGTAGCCGCTAATCGGATCCAAACCAGGGGTTATGGCCCTACACGCCCTATTTCACCGAACACAACTGAAGAAAGCCGCAAGCAAAACCGCAGAGTAGAATTTACGATTTTGAAGAAATAAAAATGAAATAAGGTGGAGTAGTAATCCTGATGAATGCAGAAAGTGTTGTATAATTATTCTTTAAATAGTTATATTTTTATTTTTTGTGATATACTGCACAATTGCTCCTCGATAAAATATTTTCTGTGGTTTCCTTTCTTTAAAAGATATTTTGTTGTATGTTTGTTTAAGTAAATCATCACAAACTAAACAACTTTGTTCTTTCTTTTGTACATTTTTGGCAACATCGTGATAAGCGATGATTCTCATTTTTTCTAAAAAGAAGGCAGCTATTTTTCTACCATTCAGAGTATCCATTCTTACTCTATCTTGCTATTATTTTTTTGATAGCCCAACTTCCAGACTTGCCAATTTTATTATTACGAACCTATGGCAAGTAATTCACTTAAATCTTATTGTCATGAATCGTTTTTCAATATTATACCTTTTAAAAGGGCAATACCAACATATTTCTTACCCAACTCGCACCGAAGCATATACCGCTTTAGCGGGATTCTCAGGCATCCATAAAGGGATTCCTATTGGTGTCTATGATGCTAAGACCGAACTTTTTTATTGGGAAGTTCCTCGATTTGAATACAACAAAATGAGCATTGAGGAACAAGGAAAGCGAGGTGAAGAGGTGATTAATGTTATTCAGAATCTTCGTAATCAAGAAGAATGGATGCAAAAGGAAGAATTAAAAGAAGGAGATATACTTATGCGTCCTCTGCCTTTAGCACCTTCTTTGACCATTACTGTGCCAAGTATAGAAATCCAAACGGCTGTTGATCCACCCAGAAAAGATAAACGGCGGATAAGAACCCGCCGCAAAAGTCAGTTGTCTGATAGAATAAATGAGCTGTGAGTTTTTTTATTCTATCTCAATTGTTCCTCTTAAATAAAGCCTAACTTGCCCCGCAATTTCTACGCGGTTGTCGAGGAGTTGGGTTTTAAGAATACCGCCGCGAGCGGAAACTTGCAAAGCACTTAGTTCGGTTTTTTCCAACTTTTCGGCCCAGTAGGGTGTAAGCGTTGTATGTGCCGAACCCGTAACGGGATCTTCGGCAATGCCCGATTGTGGAGCAAAAAAGCGCGAAACAAAATCAACGGAATCTCCTTTGGCGGTTACAATTACCCCGCGAACGGGTAACGTAGAGAGAACGATGACATCGGGCTGAAGAGTACGAACCTGCTCTTCACTCTCCAATACGGCCATAAAATCGGTTTTACCTCTTAGTATTTCGAGAGGAGTTATATCTCCTAGAGCTTCCAATAAGGCAGGAGGCGATACGAGTTGTTTGTGTAAATGATCGGTTGGAAAGTCCAACACAAGCCAGTCGTCTTCTTTACGAACCTTGAGTTCACCACTACGCGAATCAAAGCTTATCTGGTCGTAAGGATAATTTTCTATAAAAAATAGCACGTAGGCTGTGGCTAGTGTGGCGTGGCCACACAAATCCACTTCTACTGCTGGAGTGAACCACCGAATGTGGAATCCCGCTTCAGTAGGAATATAAAAAGCAGTTTCGGCCAAATTGTTTTCAGCCGCGATAGCCTGCATTGTTTCGTCTGGCAACCAGGTAGTGAGTGGTACTACGGCAGCGGGATTGCCACCGAAAATTTTATTGCTGAAGGCGTCCAGCTGATAAATGGGTAATTGCATAAAAAATCGTTGGTACAAAACTACTGCGTTTTGGCAGTGTATTTAGTGGGGTAAGTCTTTTGCTGAAATTGGTCAAAAGGTTCTTTTTGGTGGTTGTTATCACCAAAATAGGCAAGTACTTGGTGGAACATACGCGGTTCCAAATAACCAGCAATCGGTTGGATGAGGTTCATTTTTTCGTCCATAAAAACCGTAGTAGGAAAGCCAGTTACTTTTCCATTCATCATGTTTTTGAAAGAGACTTTGCCAAGCATCACATCGGCATCTTTTTCAGGATTGTATTTGACAGCGTAGAATTTTTTATTGGCGAAATCTATCACCTCCACATTTTTGAAGGTATTTTTATCCATCACTTTACACCAACCACACCACTCGGTGTACATATCAATAAAGATTTTGCGGGGCTGCTTTTGATTAAGTTTGTAGGCTTCTTCGAGCGTAACCCATTTGATTTTAGTTTCTTCTATGTTGGTTTTTTCTGATTTAAAAGCCATCAG
>JBDHXS010000090.1:0-14577 GCA_039810845.1 Runella sp.
ACTTTTTGGTCGGCGGTGGCAAGATAAAACGGCAAACAGTAGGCTTCGGTATCCCAGTAGGTACTTCCGCCGTATTTTTCGCCCGTAAAGCCTTTGGGGCCGATATTGAGGCGGGCGTCTTCGCCCGTGTAGGTTTGTTCGAGTTGAAAAATATTAAAACGAATCCCTTGCTGCGCCGCGTCGTCGCCTTCGATGATGATGTCGTTTTGTGCCCAACGGTCGGCCCATGCTTGGGTCTGTTCTGCCTTCATTTGTTGAAAGCCTTTTTCCGAAATGCGTTGGATATAGGCTTTAGCATTGGGGAGAAGATCATCTATTGCGTGATTCAATGAGGCCAAATTGACCGCATACTTAACCAAAGCGACCTCGTCGTTGGCTTTGGTTTCTATTTCTACCTCACAGGCCACGTACTTCTCCGCTTTCACGGGTTTGCTCTGAAAATCAACCCGTTCGCCGTTGAGTGTAATGTCAATTTTCATGCCCGTGCACACGTTAAATAACTCCGTTTTGAAGGGAGTATCTTTGGTACGCATTTCGAGGTACGCTTCGCCAAAAGCGGTTTCTTTCCGAATTTCGTCCCAAAACTTTTCGCCGTAGTTGGAGTCTTTGTTGCTAATATCACCGTCCAAAGAAGGCGTGAGCGTAATTTTTCCGTCGAAGTTGAGCGGCGTAACAGCGTAGCGTATAGCACCTGCTTCGTCGTCAACGATACTGCAAAAACGTTCTGCTTTTATCCGCAATTGCTTGCCGCTTGGCAGAGTAGCGACAAAGCTACGTTCCAAAATACCCGTTTTCATATTTAGCACCCGTGTATAATCGGTAACGGGGCAAGTGGCCAAATCAAGGGTTTCGCCTTCTACTTCGACGTTGATTCCTACCCAGTTGCAGGCATTGAGGACTTTGGCAAAATAACGCGGATAGCCATTTTTCCACCAACCTACGCGGGTTTTATCAGGATAAAATACCCCTGCCACGTAGTTACCCAAGAGGGTTTTGCCCGAAAATTTTTCTTCAAAGTTGCCGCGCTGTCCCATGCGGCCATTGCCCAAGCTGGTAAGACTTTCGGTAATCTCGTTATACTCAGGATAAAACCCTTCTTCGATAATGCACCAAGGGTCGTGTTTTATGTAATTTTTCATTGTAAAAGCCCCCACCCCCCAATGGGGAGTTTAGAAAGTTATGGTTTGGTGATTAAACCACAGGGTTAAATCAATAATAGGTTGATTTCAAAATCCAAAAATAGGGATTTCAAGCGAGGGTTACTATAACGATTTTAACCATCATTAGTACAGTGTTTGCCTTTTTTATTTGGGTATTATTAATTCTATTAAGCAAAATTAAAGGCTATAAAATTGTACTTTTTTAATTTGAAAATATTTCCAAAATCTTTTCTACTCATCTACATTTTTCGTTATTTTTTAAAATAGGGGTAGGACACATAGGCAGCATTAGCAATTTTAATAGTCATTTCACTGGTCAATAGTGTCATTTCACGGTTGTTTTGGCTTTACAGTTGCATTGCTATTTTGTATTTTCATTTATTTTTTTACAACTTTAGATTGCTACTCAAAGCTGACAAAAGTATTAAAAATTGAACTTTTTCAATTAAACAGCCACTGTATTATGTCACCACTTTTTGAATGTCCTTATGTAAATGGCTTAATTAGGTCTATTGAAAAATCAATTCCATTACCGATAGATTGCCAACTGGCCTTGATAAAATGTACGACATTGCAAACGTTACAAGCGCAAGAAGTACTTCTGGAAGTAGGACAAATCAGTGATAGATTATATTGGGTAGAAACGGGATTAATCCGCTTCTTTTTCGATGCCGATGCCGATGCCGATGCCGATGCCGATGCCGATGATATAACTACGGGTTTTTACCGAGAAGGCGACTTTTTCTGCGCAGCCAGCAGTTTTTTCTCACAGAAGCCCTCGACAGAATCTATCTGCGCAGAAGAAACGACCGTTTTGCTCTCTATTGACTTTGCAGATTTGCAGCGACTATTTACCCTTTATCCTAAGCTGAGCCGCGCTTTTTGCAGTTTATATGGTCATTTATTGGAGGCGCACCATGCTCGTGTAGCATTACTTCGTTATCGTACGCCACTTGAACGATATAAGGCATTTTTGGCACTGCATCCACATTTACCCAACCGCTTATTGGTGAAGCACATCGCTTCTTATCTGGGTATTCATCGTGTGACTTTGTGCAAAATACGAAAGCAACTCACCCACAAAAAGGCATAAATTTTGCCCCTTACTGCATTTGGTAGTTTAAACTACCTTGGGTTTCAAAAAACTTTATTTCATTTGTAACAAGTAAGCCTCCCGAACATCTTGGCGGACGTGGGAGGCTTATGAGTCTAATCGTTCCATTAATTAAACCAACACAAAAGTATGAAAAAGTTAGTGTTTATCAAAAAAGGACTTTGTCTGCTCATAATTTTTTACACATTGTCAAATTGTTCGTCTTTTGAGCAATTTGAAGAGTTTTCAAACTATGGACTTTCTAATCTACTGGAAATTTGTAAAACACATTATGATAATTCTTTTAGAAGTGCTAAGTTTGAAAATAAAAAGTTATTAGCTGCTATAAACAAAGTAAGGCCTAATTGGTCTAAATGTAAAATAGTCAAAGAGTTAAAGACAAACAACTCTTTTATTAGTATTCCCTTTTCCTATTCAGATGGGGAGATGGATTTAAAGTTTGAAAATCGAAGAAGATTAGTATATCAGTTTGACAATAAAGGAAATATAAAGGGAAGCGAATTACTCGAAATATGGGATAACATTGATGACTACACAAATGTAGAATCTTTTTGGAATACACTTTCTGTACCTACTATGTTTTCTGGGAGTATCAAGCATTTTGATCAAAGATATAATATTAGTCAAGTAGACTTTTATTACAAAGGTAACCTTACAAAGGTTGGAAAGTTTATTCAGAAGGACAAGAGCCCTGCTAACAATGCAAGATTTTCAAAAACACAAATGTGTATTGATTGGTATTGGGAAGAGTATGTGAATGGTACTCTTGTAAGCTCAACTTATGTTGGTACCACATGTGATTCCTCATCGTCAATTAGTGGCGGTAATGGTACCAGTGGAAATGGAAATGGAAATATTAGTGATAATGGCGGACCAAAGTTATGCCCTGGTTCTTTTAATATTCAGTCAAACGGCTCTGTTTCTTATCTGAGGACTTATGGGGTAACTGCTGGTGTTAATAATATAACGATGGCAACTTTTGGTATTACCGCTACAGTTAGTAGAACTGTTAACAGTTCAGATTTTAATTGGTTAATTTGGTCTACAAAATATCCTCACCTAATACTTTTAGGAGATGTTTATCCAATTGAAGGGGGAACTAAAATATATCTTACCGATAACGCATTGAAAGAAGTAACAGCTGATGCAATAGATTATGGTGCTTATGAGTCAGATGAGTATGATCTTATAGAAGGGAATGTAAGAAATTATCTATCAAGTCTTTCGATGTCAGCAAACTGGATGATAAACATGTATATTCCTGGGTCTTCTTTAAATCTGCGTAATACTCGTGTGCCTGGCGATGGTAGTGCCGTCATGGTGAATTCAGTTGATTATTTCCTTCAAGACGGTTGCTGGCGTTAATGCTATTTAGTGGTAGGCATAAAGTTTATAAATTAAATAAGTTTTAGACCTACCACTTTTTTTAGAGTAATTAGGGCACTTAATAAATAAATATATTTTAATTATTACAAACAGATATGTCACTTTTTGATATTCATAAAGAATTAATTAAAAGTTTTGCCGAGGTGGCGATTAATACTCGTTATCATGCGCAAAATGATAGTATAAGTAATAATCTTTTAATTAATAATAACTGGCTTGTATTCAAAAATAATATTTATAGTAATCTGTCATTTTCTAAACTTATTGATTTATCTAATGACTGCTTCCATTTAGAATTACACTTAAATTCTTCACACGAAATTGAAAAAACAATTGATTTTTTTATTAGTAAAAATGCACCTTTATACACATTTAGGACAAACAAAAGGCTAAATAAAATCAATTTAAACAAATCTTTTTATGATATTCTTTGGAAAGAAGCTGATATGTTTTATAAAATTTCTAATTATTTGTCAAAAAATAGAATTTATATTGACCTTTATATGGATAATAATTTTGAAGATAAAGTTAGAACATACGAGAAAATTGTCTTTGAGTCAGGTGTTTCGAAACAGTTTTGGGATAAAAGCGAAACAAAAGAATACATGTTTAATTCTTTAAAAAGATATAAACTCTTTAAAGATAAGATTGGTCATGTATGGAATGAACCGTTTCCTGAGTTCTCTGATACAGTGGATAACCTAAAAAAATATTGCACTTCGATTTTTGGAGATATACTGCTATTTCCAAAAGAGTATATGGGGGATGATGTTTTCGATTACTGTAATATCCCTGACAATTCAGATATACCTATAGGATTAACTCTTTTTCAACTTTTTTTTACGACTAACAATCTGAACCCTTATAAGTCTTTGTAATGATATATTTCATGGTATTTTTAATTCAATTTACGAGATAATCAATGTGGTAAACATCCCTCCCGATTGTTCGTGTTGCAAACGTGAACGGACATGTAATACGTTCATTACGCACCCACTACCTATCAGAGGTATTCATATACCCGCGAATATTCTCAGCCACCTTATACACCAATCGCGTGCGGGCTTCGATGCTTGACCAAGCAATGTGCGGAGCCAACAGGAGTTTTTCTTTTTTCTGTAGATGCAAATATGGATGTGAAGCGGGAATTGGTTCTTGCGTAAAAACGTCTATGGCAGCTCCTGCAATGAGGTCGTTGTCTAATGCCTTCACCAAATCGGCTTCATGGATGATACCGCCACGGCTGGTATTGAGCAATAGCGCCGTCGGTTTCATTTGAGAAATGCGCTCATAATCAAGTAAGTTTTCAGTTTGGGCATTGAGCGGAGCGTGAATAGAAATGACATCACAAGTTTGTAGAAACTCATCTAACTCCAAGGCTTTATAAATGACATTGTAGGTTTGACCAGAGGCTGAAAAATACACCACCTCTGCTCCGAATGCCATGGCAATGCGGGCTACTTGTCGGCCAATTTCGCCCAAGCCCAGAATACCGAACCGCTTGCCGTTCAGTTCCCAATAAGGCCGTCCCAAGTGGGTGAAAATACGTTCTTGAGAATATTCGCCCGTTTTTACGTAGGCATCGTAGTAGGCCGTGGAGTTGAGAAGAGATAAGAGTAGGGCAAATGTTTCCTGTGCCACGCTATCAGTCGAGTAACCTTTCACATTTTTGACCTGAATGCCTAATTCAGCCGCTGCTTCCAAATCAATGTTGTTCATGCCCGTAGCGGCTACACAAATTAGCTTCAACGAGGGTGTTTGGCTCATGGCTTCCCGCGATACTTTCACTTTGTTGCTAATCACTACTTCTGCCCCTTGAATTCGTTCGATAACTTGCTCAGGTTGCGTATCAGGATGAAGCGTTACTTCGCCCAACTCCGATAATTGGTTCAAATTGGGGACTTCTCCTAAGGTGCGAGCGTCTAAAAAAATGATTTTCACGATTTTGTATCTATTTGATTGACAAAAACAAAAGAAGCAAATAGGCTAAAAATAATGTCTTGCTGCTTAAAAGTTCTATTGCGCCCCTTGCGAAGCAGCGTCTATTGCGGTTAACAAATTCTTTAAACGTAATAGACGCAAATTCTGTGTTTAACAAAAAAATCCCTACCGAAGGCAGAGATTTTTTGTTTTAATCTGATAACAGTTGACGATTCACCGATAACTTCTTTTACTGAGCAAGTTTTTCGGCAATTAATCCTTCCAAATACCCTCGAATAGAATCTATTTTGATTTGACTGATGACATCTTCGCAGAAAGCATACATCAATAATGTCATTGCTTCAGCTTTCGGAATTCCCCGCGAACGCATATAAAATAAGGCTTCGTCGTTGAGCTTACCCGTGGTAGTCCCGTGTGAACATTTTACGTCGTCGTTGTAAATTTCTAACTGCGGCTTGGTATTCATCGAAGCATCGTCCGACAGCATCACGTTGCGGCACGATTGATAGGCGTTGGTTTTACTGGCATGGTCACGCACAAAGATTTTACCATTGAAAACACCCGTTGATTTATCTTTCAGGATGCCTTTGTACAATTCATTGCTATAAGAATTGGGTTTGGCATGATCTACAAGCGTATGGTTATCGACGTGTTGTTTGTCGTTTGGAAAATATAGCCCATACATAAACGCTTCGCAGTGCTGTCCGTCTAAGACGATATTGAGATTATTGCGAACAAAACCTCCGTTGATGGTAACAGTCACAGCATAAAAATGACTATTGTCTTTCTGACTTACTTGCGTAGTGCCAATATGATACGACTTGTCGGTTTCGTTCTGAACCTTATAGTACTGTACGTTGGCGTTTTCTTCCACCACGATTTCGGTCACTACGTTGGTAAAAGAACCATTATCTCCTATGTTGCGGAACGCTTCAGCTATTTTAACCTCGGCGTTTTTGCCTACCACAATCAGGTTTCGAGGCTGAGATGCGGCATTGACAGTACGGGCGTCGGTGATAAAACGCAGAATAATGGGTTCTTCAACTACTTTGCCCGCAGGTACATGTATCACTACGCCGTCGTGAGCAAAGGCCGTATTGAGGGCGGTAAATGCCTCGTCTTGGTAGTTGGCATATTTGGCAAAGTAAGAAGTCAACAATTCGGGCATTTCTTTGATGGCTTGCCCGAAATTGAGGATTTGTAGTTGGCTTTCTGGCGAAACAATGTTCGACAGTTCAGCCTTGTACATACCATTGACAAAATACAGTACGTTGCCTTCCAGATTGGGGATTTCTAAAGCTGTAATTTCGTCTGAACCAAATTCAGTTTTGACATTAAAATCAAACGCTTGTTTGACCAGACTGCTTACATTGCTGTATTTCCATTCCTCGTGCTTAATGGTCGGGAAGCCCAGTTTTTCAAAGTTTTGAATGGCTTCGCGCCGCTTTTGATGTACATCTGATTTGGTTTCCCCGTTCAGACGGCCTTCAGTAGCTTGAAAATCAGCAACGAGTTGTTGTTTTAAATCGTTATTGAGGATATTGCTCATTGTTTTCTTGTAAGATTGTCAATCGTTAATTGCTAGGTAAAACCTGTTAATCGCACGGGCACGGTACGCCGCCGCGGGCTCCGCATTAAGTATTGACTATTAACTCATTTACAACGCTGCTGCTACTTCGGCTTTGATCCAATCGTAGCCTTTTTCTTCGAGCTCAAGGGCTAATTCTTTTGGCCCTGATTTTACGATACGGCCTTTGTATAACACGTGTACGTAATCAGGTACGATGTAGTCGAGTAGGCGTTGGTAGTGTGTGACCACAATAACCGCGTTTTCAGAAGACCGCAGTTTATTGACCCCTTCGGCCACAATGCGCAAAGCATCAATATCAAGGCCAGAATCGGTTTCGTCCAAAACAGCCAATTTAGGCTCGAGCATCGCCATTTGGAAGATTTCGTTACGTTTTTTCTCGCCCCCAGAGAAACCTTCGTTTAACGAACGTTTTAACAACGAATCGTCAATATTCACCAATTTGGCTTTTTCGCGCATGAGTTTCAAAAACTGTGCGGCGTCCAAAGGTTCTTGCCCGCGTGATTTACGAATCTCGTTGAGTGCGGTTTTGAGGAAGTTGATGGTAGTTACCCCGGGGATTTCAACAGGGTATTGAAACGCCAAAAAGATACCTGCTGCGGCACGCTCTTCAGGTGACATTTCGAGTAAGTCTTGACCTTCAAAATCAACGCTACCATTGGTCACTTCATATTCTTCGCGCCCTGCCAACACCGAGGCGAGGGTACTTTTACCAGAGCCATTAGGCCCCATTATCGCATGGACTTCGCCTGCTTTGATTTCCAAATTGATTCCTTTCAAAATCGCCTTGTCGTCAACTGACGCTTGTAAATCCGTGATTGTAAGCATAGTAAGTGGTTTTTGTATTGGTCTGTACGCGGCAAAATCCCAGCAGTACATCAGAAAAAGTTCGCAAAATTACAATAAAGAGTCCATAAACCCTTCTTATTTTTGTAACAATTCTAATTTAGGAAAAGTTGTGGGAGGTTGGAAAAAACTAATGCCGAATATAGCTTGAACAAAGAAAGTCGGCTATTTCTAACCGACTTTTTTTGTGTTGAGTGATTTAGACACTTGCGCAGTGTGACAAAAAAATTAACTAAACTTCTTTTTCAAATACTCAATAGCATTTTTGTAGGCATCGGCAGTAGCTACTGGGTCGTGTTTGGCATTGCTGGGATTAGCAAATCCATGAACAGCATCGTACATCTTCACCGTGACTTGCTTACCAGCCGATTTCATATTTTCTTCAAATTTCGTCACTGTAGCAGGTGGAATTCCTTGATCTTGGCTGCCAAAAATTCCCAATACATCCACGGTCAACGTTTTGAGTTTTTCGACATCTTGCTCAGGACGGCCGTAATACATGACACAACCCACCGCTTGTTTTCCTTCCAACAAGGCTGATTGCAACGACAGCATTCCCCCAAAGCACCAACCTACACTTGCAATTTTGGCTTTTGCCCCTACATGCGACAACGCTCCTTGCATAATAGCCGTCAAACGCTCCTTCGGTGTTGACTGCATGATTTTACCTGCTTCTTGCGGAGTAGTCCCGACTTGACCATCATACATATCAAGCGCTAGTACGTTTACATCGCCCAAGTCATTATAGAAAGTTTCGGCTTCTTTCTTGATGTGGTCATTAAGGCCCCACCATTCTTGATAGACAAAAAGCCACTTGTCGGATGGCTTAGACGATTTGATAAAAAAGCCTGAAGCGTTTTTTCCATCGGGCGTCGGGAAGGTAATAGTTTCGCCTTTGCCTACATAATGAAACGGCACAGGCGCCTCGTGCAATGAGATAAAATGGGCATCATTCCCTAACATAGCCATGTCATGTCCCGAAGTTTGGCAGAGTGGGATAGGGGCCTCCGTCGGCCGTTGGATAAATGCCTGCATGGCAAACATGCCTCCTAAAAGAATCAATTTTTTCATTGTTGAATGGATTAGATGAACTTTGATGTAACAACACACAATTTTAACTATAAATCTCCAAAATGGTTTGTAGGGGCACATTAAAATAAAAAACTATAAAAATAGTTTGCAAACTATAAATATAGTTGTATGTTTGTTTTATGGAAAAGCTTACCAACAAAGAAGAAGAAATCATGCAGGCACTCTGGAAAGCAGAGCCTGCTTTTGTAAAAGACCTATTGCCGTTTTTTACTGACCCTCCGCTGCATTATAATACGGTTTCGACCATCATCCGAAATCTGGAAGAAAAAGGATACGTTGGTCATCGTTCGTACGGAAATACGCACGAATATTATGCGCTTGTCAACAAAGAAGATTACCAAAACCAATTCGTTATCAATAAGTTGGTGGGAGATTATTTCGACAATTCGTATAAGAATTTAGTTTCTTATTTTGCGCAGAATGATAAAGTGACTGCGGAAGAATTACGGGAGATATTGCGCATGATAGAGCAGGGAAACTGATTTTAGGGAACCTATTAACAGTAAACTATAAATAAACTTCTTAACCATGAACTACGATTTCTTTCTCTATCTACTTAAAGCAGGCTTGGTGTTGGCGGTTCTGACGGTGGCTTATGCGTGGTTGGTCAAGCGTGAAACATTTTTGCAGGTGAATCGGTGGTTGTTGTGGAGCAATGTAGCTGCTACGCTATTGCTGCCCATTATTCCTATGCCTGATTTTGAATGGATGCCCGATGCACCCGCCAAAGCTGTGGCCGAGGTCATCCCGAGCCGAGAGGCTTTGCCCGATTCAAAACCGTCAAAAAAGTATGAAGAATTGGCCGTTGCACCTCTCCCCAATCCTAAATCGACTGAAAATCTGGGTACTGCGCCCATTGCTTCCGCTTTGACAGTTTGGGATTGGATAGGGATTGTTTATCTATTGGTTGTAGGTTTATTGGCGCTCAAATTGGCTATTCAGTTGGGTACACTTTGGCGGCTAAAACGCAATGGTATTCACTACGAACCCGAAGATGGAGTACAGTTGATAGAGAGCGAAAAAATAACGTCCCCGTTTTCCTTTTTTCACTGGGTTTTCTATAATCCAACTCATCATAACGACGACGAATGGGCGCAGATTTGGGCGCACGAGTGCATCCACGTACATCAGCGACACAGTATTGACATGCTTACGGCCGAGGCATTGAAGATTGTATTTTGGTTCAATCCCTTTGCATGGTGGCACCAACGATTGGTACAGGAAACATTAGAGTTTATCACCGACCGCGCCGTATTGGAAAGCGGCGTTGAGAAAAAATCGTACCAGTATCACTTGCTCCGCAGTACAATTTCGGCTGATAAACAGACTTTTACGAATCACTTCAACAACTCTCTACTAAAATCGCGGATTGCGATGATGAACCGAACAAAATCTAAGTGGTTGGGAGTGGGAAAGTATGGGGTATTTATTGGAATGTTGTGGCTGTGTGTGGCTTTTACGAAACCGTATCGAGCAGAAGTGGCAGCTAAAATTGTGGAGAAAATACCAGAGTTGAAGATGGTTTTTGAAAGACCAACGGCTTCTTTGCCTTCACTAAAAGACTATGTATTTGAAGTGCCTGCTACTGAGAAACAAATAGTTGCCCCAATGGTTTCGGTATCACGAGATACTTTAGTTTCACAGACCAAGTATGTAATTTACAAGGATAACAAACTGCATTGGGTGATTACAGCTCTCATGGGATTCAATGATTTTCTTGCCATCCATGAAGAATTTGAAAAAGTAGGTGCTACATTTTATGTAAGACAAGCCAAATATGACCCACTGCGTTATTATTTATTGGGGATGAATCTAAAAACCTCTTTTTTAAAGGATGGGGAAGATTGTTATACGGAGATTTCGGAAGAAGGGCAGAAACCCATTGCTGCTTTTGGGGGTTGGGTAGCCATTGAAGGAGGAAGAGCCGAAATAAATAAAACTTCATTTGATAACCAATTCAGTTCGGTAGTAGCAGAAGACAAAGAAAAAGCGGATAAATGGCTGGCAAGCCATGCTGCGGAATATCGTAAAGCCGAATTGGAAGCAGAAAACCGTAAGGTTGAATTAGAACTGAGAAACTATGAGACTCAATGGAGAGGAGTGACCAATAACTTTTATTCTAACCCTTTGAAAACCCCGAATGGGATAGCCACATTTCGCCCCGATGCTCTTCAATATCTCTGCCAAATGGGTGCTCGCAATCGTGTCTATTTTGAAGAAAGAGAACTGCGCATTGAGAATCTCTACAAATCTTCTGACTTCATCCTCAATAACCAGCCAAGTACGCTTCAGCAGGTAGAAAAGTTGACTATTGACGAAATTCGTTACGTAGTTTCCTACACGCTTTATACTGACTCTACTCGCCAATCTGCCCATCGCACTTTATATATTTTTACTAAAGATTCGACAAAGCCATGAAAACCCTCACTAATCCCGCTTATTTTTCTTTTACTAATCGTATCGGCGAATCGCATTCCAATAAGTCGCTTTTGAAATCGCGGATAGAGATGATGAACCGTCAGTCTTCATGGCGGAGTTGGTGGCGATATGTGGCTATTGGGATGGCATTATTTTTCACGGTTATGTGTCAGAATATTTCTGAACAAGCTATTCCTGTAGAGGGAGGTTCAGACAAAACAGGAAATTCGAGCACTTCGGGAATGATTCTTGGAGAAGATAATTCGAAAAAAGTGGGCGATACCCGTTATTTGGTTTCAAAAAATGGCAAACTATATGGTGTCATCACCCCTTATGCTACCGAAAAAGACATTGAAGAAATTGGCAAAATACTGGCCAAGTACCATGTTCCTTTTCAGCTTTTAGGTGTTCAAAGAGACGAGGAGGGAAGGATTTTCCAGATAAAAGATGTTGTTTTAGGAGATTACGGCAGTGAAGCTATGAAAGTTGTCAAAAAACAAAAGAGTCTGGGCAATTTGAAGTTAGCGTTCTTTGATTTTTGTTATGACCCCGAGTTTGGGTGCTACCCCAATATTCACCCTGGGGAGTTTCCGAATAGCCTTTCTCAAACGATGTTGCAGGAAGGAGTAATCTCCAACGGAAGCATTACAAAACAACTTCTTTATGAGCCACTGCTTAAAGATAAAATGAATGGGATAAAACGAGGAATAAATCTTACGAGGACGGAAATGGAATCTACTTGGACTGGCAACATGAATCAGCTTTTGGAAGCGAGTTTTTTCAAACGAAAGGGGGCTATGTTGTACGTTCGTCCCGATAAGCATTTAGACTTGTACGACGAGTACAAAAAAAGTGTAACCATTTTTGTGGACCAAAAACAAGTTACCTTAAAAGAACTCCGAGAAATACACATTCGTCAGGTAGCGATTGTTTACGCACACAAGCGCCAAGCGGAAAAAAGGATATTGGGGATTTCAAACCGGACTGGCGACGAAACCGACTATGTCGTCTGGATAGACCGCGCTCCCAATCGCATGAAACGAGATTCAACTATCCATGTAGTAAGCCCTTTCTATACAGGCGATTTTTGACCAGTAAACTAACTATAAAGCCATGAAAACCCTCACCAATCCAGCTTATTTCTCTTTTACTAATAATTTCAATAAATCGCTGATACACAGCCGTATTACGATGATGAACCGCCAACCTTCTTGGCAGAGTTTATGGCGATATGGAGGCTTGGTATTGATACTGAGTTTGACTTTGATGTGCCAACCGCTTGTTAAGTCTGAATCTGTCAAAGAAGAAAGTGATGTGATAAACAGCAAAGGGATTATTACCTCCAACACTATTTATATAGGTGATACGATGGTTACTGAATCGTACAAAAAAGGTAAACTCATTGACCGTACGAAGGTCTGGGGTTTAGACAAACATGCGGCTTCGACCTGGACTGGTAGTATGAATCAGCTCTTGGAAGCCAGTTTTTTTAAACGAAAAGAGGCTATGCTCTACGTGCACCCCGACCATCATCTTGATTTGTACGATGAATACAAAAAAAGCATAACCGTTTTTGTGGATAGAAAAGAGGTAACTTTAGAAGAACTCAAGCAAGTACATATCCGACAAGTAGCCGTTGTTTATGCTCATAAGCGCCCTTCAAAAGAAAGCCTTTTAGGTTTAACAGAGGATTATGGGGAAGCATCAACTAATGGGAAGCAACCTGTTCCGATGCTGAAAGTGATAGAAAAATCTACTCGCCAACCAAATGAAACAGATTACGTCGTTTGGATTGACCGCGCTCCCAATCGCATGAAGCGTGATTCGAGTATCCATATAGTGAGTCCGTTTTATACAGGAGATTTCTAAAAACAAAGACACCTGGGGCCAAATCGGCTCCAGGTGTGCTATAAACAACCCATTCTCGCAAGATTTTTATATTTTGGCCTAAGCCTCTATAGTTTCTACTAATTCTAAGTGGCATACCAACACAGGAATGTGCGTAGCCAACACCATTTTTTTTGATACACTTGGGTTGATGATTCCCGACAGCCAATCGCGTTTTCGGGTAGCCATCACTATCAAGTCAGCATGATGCTGGTCAGCGTATTTTTGTAAACCTCCCACTACCGATTCGTCTTCGATGGTTTGGAGTGAGTACTTTTTATCGCCCAAAACCGCTTTGATGTCGTCGGCAAACTGTTCATCGGCAAAGACGTTGACCTCAAAGGGCGAATCTACTTTTACCAAATCTAACTCTGCCTTGAAATGCTCGGCTAAATTAAATGCAAAGCCCAAGGCATTTTTTTCGGGGCGTTCCAGTTCGGTAGCGTACACGATTCTTTTCACGGTTTTGGTATGTGTTTGGGGAGGTAATACCAACACTGGGCAACTTGCCCTTCCTGCCACCGACGAGGCCACACTACCAATGATTTTGTCAATCCAGCCGCCTTTGCCAGTACGACCCATCACGACCAAAATCGGTTTTTGGGTTTTGATTTCGTCCAAAATTACTTCCGACGCTGCACCATATACCAACTTGCTTTCGCAGGCAAATCCGTCGGCTCTACATTCGTTTTCCCACTTTTGGAGGGTTTCAGTATTGATTTTTTCGGTTTGTTCGGCCAGTGCCATCAACGACTCCGCAGGGAGGTTTGGATCAACAACAGGGGCATGAAACGCATGAACCAACGATATACCAGCATCGTAGTGTTCGGCTATTTCCTGAGCAAATTCCAAAGCCTTTTGGGAGTTGTCGGAGAAATCTATCGGAACTAATATGGCTCTCATCGCTTTTTGTGGTTAAATTGAACGCTGTAAAACTCTTCTAATAAATGATAAAAACTTATGATAAAAATCAGTTAACTTGATGACAAAAATCAAGGCATTGGGTAGAATCATTGTTTTTGGTTGTTTTAACCCAAAAAATGTACACAAATGACAAAGAAAATTACACTCGGCATATTAGGTATTTTTGTTTTTTCGGTGAGTTTTGCCCAGAAAAACCCCGCTGCCGCAGGTTTTGACGAGGC
>JBDHXS010000091.1:0-14561 GCA_039810845.1 Runella sp.
CAGGATTGGGCACAGCCACTACCCCACGACTCAATTTCTCCATTTGGCGCTGGGCAAATAGAGAAAACGAAAGGAGAGTTAAACAAAAAAGCTTCTTAAGCATCGTCGTTCGTTGAAAGGGGGCAATTGAGTACATTATGTGCTAATTATTTTTTCTGTAATAGCTGGACTGAGCTGTCGTTAATCTCAAATTGCTTGTTTTTCAGCAGATTAATTACCTCGGTTCCTGCCAAAATCACAGGGCCATAGCCATGTGCTGCAAACGGGCTGATAGGGCGGTGGTAGTAAAAAGCGGGATCAAAGCCCATACCTGTACCTACGCAAGTACCTTCGACCTGGCCTTTTTCGTTGACTTTGGTCGAGACGGCATTCCAACCCAACAAGGCCATGGGAGCATACGCAAGGCCGTCAATCCAGCCTTTGTTGATGGCGTGAGCGATGGCATAGGTGTAAATAGCCGTTGCCGATGTTTCTAAGTAAGAATCTTCGCGATCGAGCAATTGATGCCAAAAACCAGCACCTGATTGGTACGATGCTAAGCCTTTGACGTGCGCTCTCAACAACGCCAAAATCTCAGGACGGGCGGGGTGGTTTTCGGGCAATACATCCAGTACTTCTACTTTGGTCAGCAGCCCCCAACCGTTGGCACGGGCCCAGTGGAATTGTGGATGCTCGGTCATGCCTTCTACCCAGCCGTGCATATATACGCCTTTTTCTTTGTTGAACATTCGCTTGGCAAACTGCAAAATCTGCTTGGCGGCTTCGTCGTAGTATTTTTTATCGCCTGTGAGTTTTCCCATTTGGGCCAAGGCAGGTACTCCCATAAACATATCATCAAGCCAAAGGGTGTTGGGTTGAGGGCGATTTCGAGCGAGTGTGCCGTCGCTGAGACGGTGTTCTTTGGTTAAGATATAATTGATGTGATTGTCGATAAGTGAGCGTAGGTTAGATGTATTTCCTTCGCGCGTGGCTTTAATCATGGCCGCACACATGGCACCGCAATCGTCGAGGGCATGTGGCGTTAATAAGCCGCGCAAAGGCCCTTTGGTACCCCAATCGGCGTGTTCTTCGGTCGTTTTTTTGAAGTAAGGAGCGGCATTGGCGATAAACTCCAAGCGTTTGTCCACGTACTCTTTATAGCGGCTGTCTCCCGTGATTTGACTGGCCAGAAGCATAGCACCGTAGGTAACACCCCACTCGTAGCTTACTAAACGAAAATCGCCTTTTTGTAGGGCAGTGTTTTCATCAATTTTTGACAAATCACTGACGATTTCCCCCGTTTTGGAGTTGACAAACGCAGTAGGGGTGACGTTGTTTAAGTACCCATGAATACGGTCTAACGTCCCCTTGATGTCGTTGGTTTTTGAAATTCCATAAGGGACAGGGTAGTCGGGTTGAAGCAAGTGCAAAGGCGTGTTGGAGTCGTTGGCGTTGGTCACATTGCGCTGGGCAAGGAGCGTTGTGCTAAGACCTAAAAAGATGCCTGAAATGAACAGATAATGACGAAGTTGCATGAATTCAATTATTGATTTGGGTTTTTTGATAGACAGCGCAAAATTGTAACAACCAACCGAACAAACATTCCCGTACTTACCTGTGAAAGAAAAAGATACAAGAAGGAATATATTCATCAGAAAAATACAAAAGTTGATTTCACTAACAAAAATAAACCCTCAACTTGTAAAAGCTGAGGGTTTATGAAATAAGGAAAAAACGCTTACGCTTCTACCATGCAAGCCCCTACGGTTACGTTAGAGGTTTCGTCAATCAAAATGGCCGCACCGTTGGCGCGGTTGGTTTGATAGGCGTCGTAAGCGATAGGCTTGGCTGTGCGGAGAACAATCTTAGCGACATCGTTGAGCTTGAGGGTTTCGATGTCTTCCAATTGGTCGTAATTGCTGATATCCACGCGGTATTCGATGCCTTTTACCGAACAACGAACCCGAGTCGTACCGTGTTGAAGGGTGTATTTGTTGCCAACTTTTAGTTCTTTGCGGTCGTCCATCCAGCAAATCGTTGCTTCTACGTCTTGACTAAGGACGGGTGAGTTACCTGTGCCACTGATTAAGTCTCCGCGGCTAATGTCAACGTCGGTTTCGAGTAATATTGTCGCTGATTGAGGCGCCGAAACTTCTTCTACTTCTTGACCATATACTTCAATTTTAGCGATTTTCGATGTTTGTTCGGACGGGAAAACGGTAATGGTATCGCCTTTGCGGAATACGCCACTCTGTACACGTCCTGCATAGCCACGGTAATCGTGTAGTTCCTCGGTTTGAGGACGAATAACGTACTGTACCGAGAAACGAGCGTCGTTGAGGTTCAAGTCGTGCTGTACATCTACATTTTCCAAGAAATGAAGCATGGTTTCGCCCGTGTACCAAGGCATGGCCTCCGACTTATCCACAATGTTATCCCCTGCCAAGGCACTCACAGGGATGATTTTGAGGTCTTTGATGGCCAATTTGTCGGCGAGTTTTTGGTATTCTTGCGCAATTTGCAAGAACGTATCTTCCGAATACCCCACCAAATCCATTTTATTGACAGCCACCACAATATGCGGAATGCCCAACATCGACGCAATCAGCGAGTGACGGCGAGTTTGTTCAACGACTCCTTGGCGGGCATCAATCAAAATAATGGCCAAGTCAGCATTGGAAGCACCCGTCACCATGTTGCGGGTATATTGAATATGCCCTGGGGCGTCAATACTGATAAACTTACGGTTAGGTGTTTGAAAGTACTTGTAGGCCACGTCGATGGTAATGCCTTGTTCGCGTTCCGAACGCAAGCCGTCGGTCAACAGCGCAAGGTCAATTTCGCCATCTCCGCGTGTTTTGCTGGCTTTTTCCACGGCTTCCATTTGGTCAGCCAAAATACTTTTTGTATCGTAAAGCAAGCGTCCGATGAGGGTACTTTTCCCGTCATCAACACTACCTGCGGTTATAAATCTTAGAATGTCCATTAGTTCAAATTTTTAATATCGAGTACAAAGTGTCGAGGTGAGAGTGCAGAGTGTCGAATAAGTTTTTTCATTCGACGTTCTGCACTCAAAAATTCGACATTCTAAAAATATCCTCCCTTTTTGCGGTCTTCCATGGCAGCTTCGGTCTGCTGGTCGTCGATACGCGTTTCGCCGCGTTCGCTGATGCGCGTTGCCTTGATTTCGGCCACTACTTGTTCAATGGTACTGGCTTCTGATTCAACGGCAGCCGTACAAGTCATGTCCCCTACGGTACGGAAACGGACGGTTTTGGTAACAATCACGTCGGAGTCGTCTTTATAGATAAAATCGGCGTTGGCGAGCAAGTTTCCGTCGCGCAAAATCATTTCACGTTGGTGCGAGAAATAGATGCTTGGAAGCGGGATTTTTTCGCGTTCAATGTACGCCCACACGTCCAATTCGGTCCAGTTAGAGATAGGGAAACAACGGACGTTTTCGCCTTTGCTAATTTTTCCGTTGAACAAATTCCAAAGTTCAGGACGTTGGCGTTTGGGGTCCCACTGACCAAACTCATCGCGGAAGGAGAAAATGCGCTCTTTGGCGCGGGCTTTTTCCTCGTCGCGGCGAGCACCACCAATACAAGCGTCGAACTCAAACTCTTCGATGGAATCGAGCAAGGTAAACGTTTGAAGCCAGTTGCGGCTGGCGTTTTTGCCCGTTGGTTCTTTTAAGCCTTTGGCTTTGATGGTATCTTCTACTTGACGAACAATCAATTTAGCCCCCACTTCATTGGCCATCCAATCGCGGTATTGAATTGCTTCAGGGAAATTGTGTCCTGTATCGATGTGAACCAATGGGAACGGAATTTTACCTGGAGCAAACGCTTTTTGAGCAAGGCGAACCAGCGTAATCGAATCTTTACCGCCCGAAAACAACAATGCTGGACGCTCAAATTGACCCGCTACTTCACGCATGATGTAGATGGCTTCCGATTCGAGTTGGTCGAGAGCCCCCTTGCCCCCGATGGGGGAATGTTTTATAGTCGTATTCATGTTTTACTAAAAATATAGCTTTTTTTATTTAAAACCCCCATTGGGGCGGTCCGCCGTTGCGGCTTGAGGGCTGGTTATCTGGCATGCAACCCGCACTCTTTTTTACTTTCGTCTTCCCACCACCAGCGGCCTGCGCGGAAGTCTTCTCCTTCGAGAATGGCGCGGGTACAAGGGGCGCAGCCGATGCTCACAAACCCTTTGTCGTGCAGCGGGTTATACGGAACATTGTGGGCTTTGACGTATTGCTTTACCTCGTCAAAACTCCAAGCAAGCAAAGGATTGTATTTGAACAACTCATGTCCTCCATCCCACTCGATGGCTTGCATTCCTGTACGGTTGTTCGACTGCTCGGCACGAATACCTGTTACCCACACTTTTACGCCTTTGAGCGCACGGTTGAGGGGTTCAACTTTACGAATAAAACAACACTCTTTGCGGTTTTCGATGGATTCGTAAAAGCTAAGTGGGCCTTTTTCGGTCAATAATTTCTCAACGCCTGCGCTCTGTGGGAAATATACCTCCAGCTTCGTGTCGTAGCGATTGTTGGTTTTTTGCAGTGTCGTGTAGCTTTCTGGAAACATCCGCCCCGTATCAAGGGTAAAAATGCGAATGTCGATGCCGTTGGCCAAAATCATGTCGGTGATGACTTGGTCTTCGTAGCCCAAGCTGCTCGAAAACGCCACTTGTCCAGGAAAAAGCTCCGACAAAAGGCGAAGAGTTTCGACTTCTGTTTTACCTTCAATTTGGTGTAGCAACGATTCGGTACTATGTGTTTCGGTGGGTGTCATGGTAATAACTATATTTTTTCAGCGAGTACTTCTGCACTTACTATGGCTGCTTGTGAAAAGTCTTCAATCAAATCTTCTATCGACTCCAACCCAACAGAAATCCGAATCAACCCTTCCGTAATTCCCAATGCTGCTTTTTCGTCGGGTTTCAATTTAGAGTGAGTGGTCGTAAATGGATTGGTAATGATGGTACGGGTGTCTCCTAAGTTAGACGACAAGGTCGGAATTTGGAGGGCTTTCATAAAGGTGCTTACTCGCTCAAAACCACCTTCAAGTTCTATCGTTACGATGGCACCGCCTGCGTTCATTTGGGCTTTGGCAAGCTCGTATTGGGCATGACTTGGCAAGAATGGATAGTTAACCTTCTTCACTTCTGGTAATGCCTCCAACGCTTGAGCCAATTGCAACGCATTTTGACTATGTTTTTCCATACGCAATTCGAGCGTTTCGAGGCTTTTGCTCAACGTCCACGCATTAAACGGCGACATTGATGGCCCCGTGTGGCGGCAGAAGAAACGGATAGGAGCGATGTATTCGGCTTTACCAACCACTACCCCGCCCAATACACGACCTTGTCCGTCCATGAATTTGGTAGCAGAGTGAACCACTAAATCGGCGCCAAAATCAATCGGCGTTTGGATGATAGGCGTAGCAAAACAGTTGTCGACGTTGAATATCAAGTTATGTTTTTTGCACAAACGGCCAATCATCGCTAAGTCCACCAATTCCAACCCTGGATTGGAAGGTGTTTCAAGATACACCATGCGGCTGTTGGGCTGCACGGCTGCTTCCCACTGTTCTTCGGTAGCGTCGGCATCCAAGTAGGTATAGGTAATGCCCCATTTGGCAAAAATTTGGGTAATAATTTGGTGGGCAGAACCAAACAACGCACGACAAGCAATGATGTGATCGCCAGACTTCAGAATGCCCGCCATACTCGCGAAAACGGCTGCCATACCCGTAGCGGTGGCAAGGCCCTCTTCCGCTCCTTCGAGCATACACACTTTGTCCACAAATTCTTGAACGCTAGGATTGGAGAAGCGGCTGTAGATATTGCCTTCTTCTGTTTCGTCAAACAATGCCTTACCTTGTTCTGCCGACTCAAATGAAAAACTTGAGGTAAGAAAAAGGGGCGTTGAATGTTCGCGGTACTGCGTTTTTTTCGTTTGCGTACGAATCGCTTTCGTCTGACGTTTCATAAATTACTTGAAGAATTAGACTAAAAATACGCTAAAAGCGTGTTTCTAATGGTAAAACAAGACCTGATTGAATGAGGGCGCGAAATTACAAATTATGCTATAATATCGCTTTTAAAACCACTCGTAAACCTAAAAATATGACTAAAATGCCTACGATTACCATCAAAGGTTTACGGTTTACTTTATTGACTAAGTAAGCCCCCAGCGGCGCCGCGACTAAACCACCAAGCATTAAACCTAACACCACTTGCCAACTATTGATTCCTTCAAAAAGTAAGAATGTGACACCACTGGCAAAAGCTACGGCAAATTCAGCGGCGTTGACCGAGCCAATGGTATAGCGAGGATCACGCCCACGTCCGATAAGTGTGGAAGTAACGATAGGCCCCCATCCGCCACCGCCGACTGCATCCATAAATCCGCCAAAAATGGCTAAAAAACCAAGGCGTTTTGTAGGTTTCTTAATAGTATTCTTTTTGAGCCCTTTACTGACTATGATGCCCCCTAATACAATCATATAAGCTGAGATATAAGGCTTGATAACATTGCCATCAATTACATCAGACAATAAGTAAGCACCTATAACCGACCCAATAACGCCTGGGATAAGAAGTGTTCTAAAAAGCTTTTTATTGATATTTTTGAATTTAAAATGGGAAATGGCTGAAGCACCTGTCGTAAACATTTCAGAAAGGTGAACACTGGTACTACTAACAGCTGGTGGTACCCCCAAGGTGAGCAAAAAAGAGGTCGCTGTGGCACCGTATCCCATACCCAACGAGCCATCTACCAACTGAGCAACTACACCTACAAGTAAGTAAAAAACCAGATCAGAGTTGAAACCAGCCTTGAAACCTTCTATGGAAAACTCAGAGCCATGTTTAAAAATAAGGTAGCTAAAAATAATCGTTAGTAAAGCAACGGGCGTTCCAATCCATAGCCATTTTTCGGTATCCTTGGATTTTGGGCGTGGATTGCTGGTCAGTGTGGCTGTTTTAGGAGCAATACTCATAATGATTTTAATTTGATTCGGTGATAAAATGTTAACCGTAAAATATCCCTGTTAAAAAACTGATAACCTGTATTTCTCTGTTGATACCAATGTAGATAGCCCAATTCAACAGAAATCTTTTTGCCCAGACCTTGCTCTACTCCTACGTAGATTCGGTTTTGATCAAATGAGTTTAATAGAATGTTATTGCCCGCATTGACCATCAACTCGTCGGCTACTTTAAGAGTAGTAGCGTATTCGTTGAGCGATTTTGAGAGAAGCAAGTTGACTTGTGCCCTCACTCTTACACGGAAGTTAAAGTCATAGCCTTCTATTAATTCTTTCCCATTATTTCGATGAATAAATCGCTCATCTATTCTTAATCGCTGAATCAAAGTCAAGCGTTGTGTCACTGTCGTTGTCCAATTTAGTTCTTGAAAAGGACGCAGTTCAGGAACTGTTAGATGAATAACTGCATCAGGGAACTGGGGACTTTGCCGCGAATAAGTAAATCCGATAGCAGCATCTAAATTTGCATATAACTTATAATGAATATGGCTATGAATAATCAGGTGATGCTGTTTTCCTGGCTTTACAAATCGGCGATTATCTATTTCATTATGCCAAGTCCAACGAGGATGAATACTCAACTGATTATAATAGCGTGTCCAGTATAACGATTGCTTTGAAACTTCTTTTTGTTGCGCCAATGAATCTATTTTTATTAATGCCAAAATAGCAAAAGTTAAAAACCTAATACTATGTATGGTATATTGATTATATAGATTTTTTCGCATAAATTAAATGCCGTCCTTTCGGACGGCAATACAAAAGTATTGGCTCTATTTGAAAAGTCCAAAAATTATGCCAAAAATCTTGTTAAATCCTTACAAAAATCCGATTTCGGTACATCCAATGCAAAATCAACCACTCCATTAAAAGTATCAAACTACCCCGAACAAGGGATTCGTAAGCGACTCCAAAAACTTGGTCATAAGTGGAAGAAATGTGTATTTGAATAGAGTGATGAATAAACTCTACTATTGTGTGGGAGATTACATAAGCTGCAATAGAATTCATACCAATCACAGTGAGCCAAAAGAAGGCTTTGCGGTAGCCTTGCATATCAACCAACCAATAAAACAGAGCAAGTAATACAAAACACCAGCCTCCACTAAACAATACCCAAGTAGGAGTCCAGATACGTTTGACGTTGGGACAAATACCTAACCAATTTACTAAAGAACCTATAGCTAACAAGCTGATTCCTAAGATCAAGAACCGCTTCAGCTTTTCTGAAGGAGTGGTGGCAGACTTGAGCCATTGACCCGCCATTAATCCTAAAATCATGGTTCCTAAAGTAGGGATGAAACTCAATGTAGAATACCCGCCGCCGTTTCGGATAAAGGCTTTTTCACGAGGGAAAAGATTCATAAACCATTGGTCAAAAGCCCAAGCTGCGTTGGTATTTTTGTTCCAGTGGGCTGCAAAACCCGTTAGATTATGCTCCCAATTGGCCGTAACTCCCACCGCAGCGTAATCAAAATTGGTATCAGGCAGTGGATAGACGGCAAAAAATAGCCAATAGCCTATCAAAATGGCAGCTAATGCGATAAGTTGCGTACGGAAAACTCGGAAACCCAGCCAAAACAAGATGGGATACCCTAAACCTATTTGTGTCAAAGTATCTTCAAATGTAAAATTGGTTTGTTCGCGGTGCATCGAACGCAGAAAAATTCCCAAGAAAATTAGAATTAATGAACGCTGAATGGTGTGGCCAAACATGGCACCGAAATTCTGTCCTTTAGCTATTCGACTGGCAATGGAATAAGGTAATGCCACTCCCACCAAAAAAGAAAAAGAAGGTTGAATCAAATCATGAAGCGAACATCCTACCCATTCGACATGGTCTTGATGATAAGCCAAAAATGCCCCAAAAGAACTCTCAGGCAACGATTTAGAAATATGGCCGAATTCAAGCACTTCGGCCATCATTAAAAACATCACAAAACCTCGATAAACATCTACCGATGAAACACGAGTAGGTAAAGTAGTAGCCATAAAAAGTAGAAGGGTTTAAATCTTAAAGCAAACTATTGTGAAATTATAACTTCACCACGAACTATGAAAGCCAATCACCTGTTTCAAGTACTACTGAATATTCTTGCTTTGATACCGATTTTTCGCTCTAAAAAAATGCTCATTAGCTTTATCATCATACTGTCTTTGACAGCTCTGTTTTATTTTTTTCTCTATGAAGATTTTAATTGGACAATAGGGGGCTATCGGTCAAATCCTGATTTGAAAACAGTTCGCAGTGATTGGAAAGGTACTCCTGTTAATCCAGAAGGGCGTTTTTTAAACGAAAATCTTGAGGCTTTGCCTGGGTTTAGAGATTTGTGGCGATGGCAGCGAGAAACCAATCCTCAAAAGGCTGAAAAGCAAAAAGATACATTTCGATTGACAGTAATGAAAAACGCTGATTTCCTAACCAGCAATGAAGACTGCGTAGTGTGGCTTGGTCATGCTACCTTCTTTATTCGGCTCAATGGCGTCAGTATTTTGACTGATCCTGTTTTAAAAAGCCCTTCCGCATTGATGAAGCGGTATTCGGAATTGCCAGTAGCTATTTCTGAATTAAAAGAGCTGGATTACATCATCGTTTCGCACGACCACCGTGACCACTGTGACGAAAAAAGCCTGAAAACTTTAGCTCTGCAAAACCCTAATGCAACTTATTTGACTGGATTGGATTTGGACAAGCTACTCAAACAATGGACAAACAGCAATAACGTTCAGGCGGCGGGATGGTATCAAGCCTATCAAACCGATACTTCCCAAATCGAAATTATTTATCTACCAGCTCGTCATTGGAGCAGGCGTTATCTCAACGATACCAACAAAAGCTTGTGGGGTGCATATTTGATTCGAGCCAATGGCAAGAGTATTTATTTTGGTTCTGACTCTGGCTATGGAACCCATTATCAGGACTTTGCTAAGTACTTGGGCGGCGTAGATGTGGCGCTGTTAGGAGTAGGAGCTTACAAACCAGAATGGTTTATGAACACCAGCCACGCTGGGCCAAAAGATGCTACAAAAGCTGCACATGAAATGAAAGCGAAGCGCTTTATTCCGATGCACTATGGTACTTTTGACCTATCGGACGAACCGCTGGGAGATGCCTATCGTGAATTACAAAAACTTCAGAAAAAACCAGGAACTCAGCAATTGATGGTGTTGGCAGGAATAGGAGAAGTAATAAAAATCAAATAGTTGATAGTCAACTGTCCACGGTTTTTTTATGGACAGTTGACTATCAACTATTTACCTAATTTACAGCCGTTTTAAATGCTTTTTTAGCGGCCAAATCGTGGGCAGTATCGTAGTAAGAACGCAAATTGCCCCAATCAAAAACATCTGAAATATTTTCTACTTTGTTACGCTGTTGAATTCGTTCGCGGAGGTTCATCCGTACAAACTTAAACAGAATGTTGGCAAGCTGGTCAGCGGCTTGGTCAAAATTTTGGGTTTTACGATTGATTACATAGATGCCTCGGTTCTCATAATCACGCATAATTTGCATAATAAAATCGCCAAAGCCTGATAAATCGCTCGTAACCGTCGGGATGCCACGTACTACGCATTCTAACGGCGTATATCCCCAAGGTTCATAATAGCTTGGGAAAATGCCTAAGTGACAACCACGTACAAACTGTCCATAATCCAATCCAAAAAGTGGATTCGTAGAAGCAATAAAATCGGGATGATATACGATTTTAACACGGTCTTGTTCGTGATTTTTTAAACCCGAACGTTCGCAATAATCCGTAATCGAATCGGGATTTTTCAAATCATGAGTAACATAAGGCGGCAATCGCTTGGTTTTCCACGTTTGAATGGTGCGACGAAGGCGAAGACGCCAGTATTCGTCCACAAACTGGTTTAGGTCAGGCAAATGATGGTCGCTAGAGGAAGCAGAAGCCATATATAGCTTATCTCCGATTTGTTTCTCTATTGCTTCGCATGTATCCTGAATTTCACCCAAGACAGCCCTCGATTGCAATACATCGGGATTGATAGAATGATAAGGCTGTTTGGTAACAATAAACATAACTACGGTCATATCCATTTTGGCCTGTACCATTTTCCAGTTCAACCGAGCTAGTGCTTCAAGCGTGATGTCGTAGCCTTTATTGACATATTCGTAGCGCCCCGAAGTAAAGAAATAGAGTGTTTTGTCTAAATTAAACGAATAGCTTTGGAAAAAGTGACCCATGATAAAATCATGGATGTTTTCCTTATACTTCATATGCAGATTTTGGAACTCATGAACTGCCGCAAAGCGCTGGATATTAAGTCCGTTTGGTAATACTAAGTCGGGGTATTTGCCTAAAAACACTTCACATTCGCGAGCGGTTACATCGCTTACGGTTGTGCTTACGTGTGCGCTCAGGTAGGCAAGCCGCTCAATGGTTGCTTGGGCTTCTATTCCGTAATGTCTAGCTTCGTGTTTCCAGTCAAAAAAGGGAAGTTTTTGGTAAAAATCTCGCTCATTTGAAGCGATGTACCGTCCCAACATTGTAGCATGAGTCGTAAAGACAGTGGCAATACGAACATCTTTTTTGCGCAAATCAGGTAATCCCGAGCTGGCCATCCATTCGTGGAAGTGAGCTGTTATTTCGTATTTTTTGGCATAATCTTGGGCAAAATAGGTCAGAAATACACGTACCATTTCACCAAAACCAATGGTCTGATTCACCAAATCTTCGATATTAACAGTTGAGATTTGGTGGTTTTCCCATAAGCCATATTTAATACGATCCATCTGTCCAGCTACACTCCGATGGTCAAATAGTACAACACGTGGTTTGCCCGTAATGAGCCAGTATCCGTATTCTACCGCATAACCTTCCTCACGCATTTTTTGGACAACTTGGTAGATGCCTGTTCCATCATCCGAGGTGATTGACTCGTATTCGGTCAAGGCACGTTGGGGAAAATACGGCCCTAAGCATACATACTCATCTCCCCATTGGTCCACCATTGCGGGGACTTTACTTCTAATGACGGTGTATATCCCCCCAACTTGGTTGCAGACTTCCCAAGCTACTTCAAAAAGGAGACTTTTTTTTGGTTTTTTTTCCACAGTTAAGCGCGGGTTAGTGTACAATTCAAAGTAAAAAATGAATTATTTCAAGATTGTTGTTTGCAATAATACTATTTATTTATACTTCAACCAAAAAAGTAAATCGTTTAATTTAACTATAAAAGTTATGGTTTGACCTGTAAAGTCTTGATACTTCTGATTTCTAATGATGCGGAGGTAGTATCTTGGGTAAATACTTCTTCTCTGCCAACAATACTATGAAAAATTCTGGTAAAGGTTCAGAAGTAGGCACGATTTTATTTCAGGGATTGAACAATGTCTATACCTTTAAAACAAATACAAATTTTGACTCTTAACCATTACCGCATTTGAAGAGATATCCTACCCCTTTCAATGTTAAAATTTCCAGAGTAGAATCTTCCCGCAGATAATCACGTAGGCGAGTAATGTAAACATCTAAATTTCGGGAATTGAAGAAAGAATCGTCGCCCCAAACGCGCAACAGAATATCGCGTCGGCTAACGGTAAAATTGAGGTTTTCGGCTAAAATGGAAAGTAGTTCTGTTTCTCGATGAGAAAGTTTGCGAAGTTGCACGCCGTGATGAAGTTCGTAGCGGTGAGGATAAAAAGTATAGTGACCCAACTCTATAGAGCCATTTGGAACAATGGCTACTGTGGCTTTTTGGTGGGTTAGTTGAAGTAAATTTTGAATACGAACAATCAGTTCTTCCATGCTAAACGGTTTACGAATATAATCATTTCCGCCGCTTTGGAAGCCTTTCAGTACATCTTCGGTCTGGGTTTTAGCTGTGAGAAATACAATAGGCATCTCGGGATTCAACTGACGAATATCTTGTGCCAAGGCATAACCATCACGATGCGGAAGCATAATGTCCAACACACAGATAATGGGTTGAAATTTTTTAAATTCTTCTACTACCCATCGGCCGTCACTCACCATATTTACCTCAAAACCACGGCTTTCGAGGCTTTCTTTGACGATTTTTCCTAAAAATGGCTCGTCTTCGACATAAAGAATTTTGATCATACGGGTTTTGGCAATGTTATTGTAAACATACTGCCTTTCTGTTCTTCACTCTTTACTTCAATTGTTCCTTGGTGCTGTTTGATGACAGAGGCAACATAACTAAGTCCTAAGCCATATCCTTTGACATCGTGGGTATTGCCCGTAGGTACTCGAAAGAATTTCTCAAAAATCTTGTCTTGATATTCAGACCGAATTCCAATGCCCTTATCACTCAGCAAAAGTCGGATTTCGGAATCGTTTTCCTGTAATTCTATATTGATTTCAGGTCGATTTTCGCTGTATTTCAGGGCATTGTCCAGTAAATTATAAATCACGTTAGTAAGGTGAATCTTATCAGCCAATATAACAAACCCTTGCCCAATCTTGCTGAAACTTATCTCTGCATTGTATTTCTCAAACTGTAATTTTAGAGAACTTAACACCTCCTGAACCAAATCAGCAATATTTACTGATTCAAGATTCAAACTTAATCCATGTTGCTCAAAGGCACTCATTTTTAGTACTTTATCTACAAGCAAGGTCAAACGATTTAACTCATTCTTTGAAATCTCTAAATATTCTTTTGTTAATTCTGGATTTTGAGCCGCGCCAAAATTTTGCAATGCTTCTATCGCTACAGAAACAGTAGCAATGGGCGTTTTGAGTTCGTGGGTAACATTACTGATAAAATCGTTTTTGAGTTCCGTCAGGCGCCGCTGTTGTTGGAGATTTCGGTAGATTGCTCCAAAAGCAAGACCTGTAATGGCAAGTAGGAAGAAGGAGAATAAACCCTGTGGAATTATTTTTTTAAATAAATACCCTTGATAATTGGAAAAAACGGCAGCATAAGTGCTTCCAACAGGCATGGTGGAAGCAACAGTAGAGGTAGCTAATGTTTGCGAGGCGTCATCTTTAGGGGTTTGTGTTATTTTTTGCCGAATGACTCGAAAAGGCAAACTGATTTTTGACTGTTGAATTTGTTGGGTGTAAACGCGCTGAATATCTTTGATTTTAAGCGAGTCTTGGTCTAATCTAAAAGTAAAATGATTTTCGCTATGTTTAAATTCGTCGGTATTTTTAGAGAGAGACTTGTTTTTTTGGGGAGGGCGAATGGATAGAGAAACTTTTAGATTTTCAAAATTTTTAGGATGAATAGCCAATGATGGAAGACTGTCATTATTGTTCTTTTTGAGCATCACAATTCTGGCTACTTTACCAAACAGCCGTTGAAGGGTATCAGAAGGAGAATGTGATTTTACAATCAAAATCTCTGATTTTCCTTGTGGCGTTGTATCTAAAACAGTCATTTCTGTTATATCCAAGTTACCAATCGAATTAAATTTAACCCTTTGTATATCATCTTGTTTAGTTTTTCTTAAAACTTCCAGAAACTTGTCTTTGTAAGTAAGTGCCGTATCAATACCAGATACTTGGGAAAGCCGAGCTGCTGTTT
>JBDHXS010000092.1:0-14521 GCA_039810845.1 Runella sp.
TCAATTGGAAAATCTTTTAGGCCTAAATGGTAACAGGGAAGGACGAGTTTATTTTCAGGAGAAATGACGATTGTGGTACTTCCTGCCAAGCAGACAGGGTTTTTAACATGATTGCCGCCATCAAGACGAAGTTGTACAAATGCCTCGTTGAGATAGATATTTCGTTGTTTTCCCCAGTATCGTAGTTCTTGGAGTGCATTTGGCGAGAGCTGTGATCCAACAGCATTATATTCAAAAACTGGGTTAAGTATCAGTACCAAATTATTGGGCAAGCAGATTTCTTTCCAAACACGCTCTATTTGGTGTATATTATTCTCAAATACAGTAAACAAAATATCAGGTCGCTCACCAAGTGCTTTGGCGATTTGAATAGATTCCATCACCTTGTCAAAACACTTCACACCTCTTGATCTATCATGTTCATCACGGTCGGGGGAATCGAGCGAAAAATGAAGCATATCTATCAATCCACGTAATCGCTGAGCATATTTTGGATAAAGAAGCGCATTGGATGTAACAGTTGTAATCAGCCCCTGACGTTTAGTCTCGAGCAATAATTCATCTAATTGACGATGTAGAAGGGGTTCACCTCCTGTAAAATCAATCACTCTTACACCCAGACGTTTTAAGGAAGAAATGTTGGTACGAGCATTTTCTATCGTTATATAAGGAGAAGGCCGTTCCCATATATCACAAAAACTACAAGTGGCGTTGCAACGATACGTCACATAGTAATTGCAAAGAACAGGATGGGATACAATGCGCATAACGTATAAATTAGCTTTCCATAAAAAGAATTCCGTGAAAAGTTAACTACTGCAACATACGCAACAAACTGGCGAGTTTATCTTTTAAATCTTTGCGGTCAACGATAAAGTCTAAGAACCCATGTTCTAATACAAATTCAGCACTTTGGAAACCTTTGGGTAGGTCTTTTCCTATAGTTTCCCGAATTACACGCGGGCCAGCAAAACCAATTAATGCTCCTGGTTCAGCGATATTAAAATCTCCCAACATGGCATAAGAAGCCGTGACACCACCTGTGGTGGGATCAGTTAGAAGGGAAATATAAGGGATTTTTGCTTCTGATAATAAAGCTAATTTTGCTGATGTCTTGGCCATTTGCATCAACGAATATCCCGCTTCCATCATACGCGCACCACCTGAACGAGAAATCATTAAAAAAGGCTTGCGGTGAGTTAAAGCATGGTCAATTCCACGAGCAATCTTCTCTCCTACTACTGACCCCATAGAGCCGCCAATAAAATTGAAATCCATGCAGCTCACTACGATATCAAGTTCATCCATTTTACCATAAGCAGTACGAACGGCATCTTTTAAGCCTGTTTTTTTCACGGTATCACGAATGCGGTCAGGATATTTTTTGGTATCTTCAAAGTTAAGAGGGTCACCAGAGAGCATATTTACGTCAAGCTCGGTATATTCACCTTCATCAAATAAAACCCCAAAATAAGCTTCTGAGCCAATTTTTTCATGATAACTGCATTTAACGCAGGTGTAAGCATTAAGTTTGTGCTCACGTGTATGCATAACATGCTTACAGTTTGGACATTGATACCAAAGCCCATCGGGAGCTTCACGCTTCATTTCAGTGGGCGTCTGAATGCCTCTTTCTTTTCTGGTAAACCAAGACATTGTTAGTATGCAGGGTTATAGTTTGCAGTTGAAAATGCACTATTGACTGATTGTCAATAAATAACGATTAACGGACAATAATTAATTACCGCAAAAGCGGCTTCAAAGATACTAAGTTTTTTGTCTATGCGTCAAAGCGTTAAATAATACTTGCGCTTGGAGTCAGGAAAACGTTCGATAGAATAACGTAAAGCTGTGCGGGGCATTAGTTTAACGTGCGTATCTAAAAACTCTTCTAACACTAATTCATCGCGTTTCCCGATTTCGCGGAGCATCCACCCTACTGCTTTGTGGATAAGATCATGTTTGTGGGAAAGCAAGAGTTCTGAAATACGAATTGTATCAGAAAATTGATTACGATTAATAAAATACCAAGTCGAAACAATAGCCACCCGTTGTGCCCATAAATGTGGACGTTGGGCCAGCTCATATAAAATACTGCGATCTCTATGAAGTAAATAAGCCCCAACAATATCACGACAAGTGACATCTACTAAATCCCAATTATTAATGAAGTCGAGATTGTTTAAATAAATGTCAAAAATAGCCTTTTGGAGAGCTACATCTTTTTTAGATTTTTGAAAACGGTTCATAAGACCAATGAGAGCAGCCATTCTAAATTCATGAAAAGGGTTATGAAGGAGTTGTGTCCAATCATAAATAGAGAGGGAACTGTATTTGGCAACTACGGCTCTAATTTCGGGCATTTTGATTCCCAGAAATTGGTCACCTTCTCCATATTGTCCCTTTCCTGTTTTAAAAAAATGAGAAAGAAAGGCAGCCTTTTCGGGGCTGCCTAATGCTTGAAGCTCATTCTGTAATGCTGATAAATTTACCATTTTATCGCTTGTGCTTATCCAATTTAATCGGAATAAATGCTTCTTCGGGTAAGTTAGGTTTTTGATGCAAGGTTACATTTTGTCGCAAATAAGCAGGTTTTTCAAGCTCATTGCCCGAATAACGCCCGTTCACAATATCCTGCACCAAACGGCGCAGGATTTGGGGGTCTTCTTGTGGTTCTGGTTTATTCTGAAACGTTGGCTTGGTAGAAGATTCGGTACTTGGTTTTTCTGGTTCTATGAAAACATCTTTAGGTGGTTCTACCACTGGATTTACTTCAACGGTATATCCTTGTTTAATAGGTTCCGAAGGCACAGGAGGTATTGTGGCAGTAGTAGGAGTTGGTATCTCTTCTTTTCTGATTTCTGTACTACCACCTTGTATAGGTTGTGCCACAGGAGGTTTAGACTCTGTAGCTGTAGAAACAGGAGGTGCTAAGGGCGTTTTAGCGGATGCTTTTGCACCGAGAGAATCATATTTGAAAGGCAAGTGAGAATCTTCAAAGCCTGCTGCAATAACCGTTACAAGCAATTCTTCTTCCAGAGCATCATCGAAAATAACCCCTACCTTACACATGTCAGCTTCGTCACCAATCAGGCTTTCAATGTAATCGGTAATGGCCATTTGCTCGTCCAAAGTAGCCATAAATTTCTCATTTTTGCTAGAGGCCAGTGTGATGAGAATTCGTTCAGCCCCTCTGATATCACGATTGTTAAGCAATGGAGAATTAAGGGCTGCTTCAATGGCTAATTCTGCACGATTTTCACCAGTTGCCACTGCTGAACTCATCACTGATGTGCCTGCACCTTGAAGTACCTTTTTCACATCCATAAAGTCTGAATTGACACTTCCATGGACAGTAATAATTTCCGCAATACTTTTTACCGCATTAGAAAGTACGTTATCGGCATGTTCGTAAGCACGTAAAATGGGCAATTTTCCATAAAGCTTGGCTAATTCATCATTTAGAATCACCAAAACGGTATCACAATGCTCTTTGAGAGCATTAATACCATCCAATGCCTGATTCTTTTTGATGCGCCCTTCGTGGCTGTAAGGAGCCGTTACGACAGCTACGGTCAGCATTCCCATTTCTTTGGCCACTTGGGCGATTACAGGTGCGGCACCCGTTCCTGTACCACCTCCCATACCGGCCGTAATGAAAACCATTTGGGTGGGTGGCTGCATTAATTGACGAATATATTCAATGCTTTCTTCTGCCGCTTTACGGCCTGTGGCAGAATCTGTTCCTGCTCCAAGTCCCTTCAGCGTATCAGCGCCTAATTGAATTTTATTATGGATAGGGCTTCGCATCAAAGCTTGCTTATCAGTATTACATACCACAAATACGACATCTTTGATGCCTTTTGTGAACATGTGATTGACGGCATTGCTACCCCCTCCTCCTACCCCGATTACCTTGATAATTGGGGCTTCTTCTGAATGTTTTGGCTCTTCCATAACAAACTCGTAGTCGTGCTCAAAAACGTTTTTTCTTGCAAAAACCATAATTTCTTAAAAATAAGCAATAGATGGGTATATTTTTATCTTCTTTTAATAATTGTCTTGCCCTTTGATATCGTCTTGGGTTAGTCCTTTCCAGATAAAAGTACCGATTTCTTTTATGTTAAAATCTTTCACACTTCTACCGAAACCAGGGAAGTTCCAGCTGGTGCTGGGTTTTTTACTTTCTATCTCCTGAACTGTGGTACGACTTTTTACAACACGTTTATCCAGAGGTTTAACACTTGACCAAGCCAGACCCAACGCCGTGGTATAAGAAGGGTCGTTTATGAGAGCATCATGCAAGGCACTGTTCGTTCGCTCTAAATTTTTTGGCTTACCAATTTGAACGTACATACCAGTTACTTCTCGAAAAATATTCTCAATTCCATTGATTTTAGCCGTTCCACCAGTCAAAACAATTCCTGCACGGAGCTTATGTTCAAAGCCTGCTTTTTTAATTTCAGCTAATACCAACGCGGCAATTTCGCGCAAGCGTGCTCTGGCAATCAAAACTATATTTCTGGCTACAATTTCAATAGGCGGAATCCCTTCGGCAGTAGGTACCACTAACAATTGATTTAAGCTGCAAGCATTAGGGTCTGTTTCGCTCAATGTGGTTTTAGCTTCTTCAGCACTTTCGACTGTCAGATGGCAGCCTTCTCTGATGTCATTAGTGATGTGACTTCCTCCAAAAGGAAGCACAATTGTGTGTCTTAATAAACCTTCGTGGTAAATGGCTATGTCGGTAGTTCCACCACCAATATCAACCAAAACAACCCCGAGTTTTTTGTGATCTTCTGATAAAACAGCTAAACCTGAAGCCAACGGAGAAGCTGCAAAACCATCTTCATCGTCAATTTGTATATTCGCTTTTTGTAATGAATCGCGAATCTGATGTAAAGCTGATTTTTTGGCTGTAACGATTTTGAAATCCCCACTGAGTTTCAGCCCGATATGCCCAACAGGATCTTCAATTTCGTGTTGTTCTCCAACTGCAAATTTTAGAGGCAACAAATGGATAATTTGATTGGTATCTGAATCAAATGTTTGCTGCATATTTTCAAATAAAAAGCCTACATCTTCGCCCTTTACCGAGGCTGATTTACAAGTGACAGAACCAGTCTCAGAGGTTGTTTCCAAGTGTGTGACGCTGACGTTGACGGTGGCAGATAGTGAAATACCAAGTAAATCGGGTCTTTCAGCTTTTTTTGCAGCCATTTCTAACGCTTGCCGAATAGCCTCTTTGGTTTTGATTGGGTTATTGATGTTACCTCTGTGTACTCCCTCATTTCGGGCAGAACCGATTCCGAGGATGTCGAGCATAACATGATTGTTGTGTTTTTTGGGCTTTGCCAAAACAGCGGCTACCTTAGTACTACCGATGTCTATTCCTAAATAAAATTCGTTGTCTGCCATAATAATGAGTTAGGGTTTTAAGTGCTGATGCCTTATTAAACGTTATATTTATTGTACGGAACTGACTTGTTAGTCACTCACACACGATTTGATTCTTAAACTTTACGCTTACGCGTTTGTATTTATCCCACCCTTTTAATGGTAAAATAGTTTTATAAAAAATCTTTAACTTTTTAAACTTTACCTCAATGTCATCAGGTAATCCAAAATCAATTTGATGTTGACCAACCTGTGGTACAAGCGTTAATTCAGTATCTTTATCTACAATAACTTCGGCTACTTGAGCTTTCCAAAAAGGATTTTGTTGAAGGTTTTTCAGGAAAGTTATTAATTGTTGGCCCTTCAATGTTTTTAAATTTTGTTTTTTTTCAAAAAAATCCCCCGAAACCAGTACCGTTCTAGCGGCAAATCGCACAGATAGAGGTACAATATCACCAGTTTCGGTCAAATACCCTCCTTGCGAAGCAGAAAGCGTCTGTTTTTCCACTGTAGTGGTATTGATTAATCGACCAACGGGACGTTGTTGTTCAATAGACACTACCAAATTTCCAGATAAATCTCGAAATACTTCACATTTTTTTATCAAACGGTTTTTTAAGACCCTTTTTTCAAGACCTTTTAGGTTGATTTTTGAAAAGCTCATGCCTACAATGACATCTACACCTTTAAGTGTAAGAAGATTTTCAATATCTTGTTCGGTGAAGAATGGGTATTCTGCTTTATCATCTAATTTTATAACAATACCCATGCAGCGTTTGCTTTTTTGCTGCATTTCGACAAATAAAAAAATCGCACCTACAAGTAAACACCCCAAAACACCCCAAACCCAACGTTTCATTTTTATAGTGATATTGGTTAAAATCTAAACGTCCATCAAAATAGTTTTGATAGGCTCAATATACCTGTCAATATCTCCTGCGCCAATCGTCGCTACTACATCAGTAGGGCGATTTTTGATAAGTTCTACTAACTCCGACTTTGTACAGAGTACTTTGTCACAGGTAATATGATTAAAAATTAAATCAGAACTTACACCCTCAATGGGTAATTCTCTGGCTGGATAGATATCCAGTAAAACTACGCTATCTGCTAAAGAGAGACTTTGGGCAAAATCTTTGGCAAAATCGCGCGTACGACTATACAAATGCGGCTGAAAAATCGCGGTTATATGACGGTCTGGATACAAAGCTTTGGCAGACGACAAAAATGCTGAAACTTCGGCAGGGTGATGAGCGTAATCATCTATCAATACTTTTGTATCGGTTTTGAGGTAATATTCAAAACGTCGCTTGACTCCTCCAAATGTACTGATTCCTGCTCGAATTTGTTCTTCCGAAAGCCCAACCTCTAATCCGACGGCAATGGCCGCAATGGCATTTTCGACGTTGTGGAAGCCTGGTACCTGTAATGAGAGTTTTTTGATTCTGCCATTGGGATACACTGCGTCAAATACAAAACAGGCATTGTCTATATGTACATTTTCAGCATGATAGTCACCTTCATTGAGCGAATATTCTGCTACCTGAGCGCGGGTTTTATCGGCCAATTCGAGTCCTTTTCTCATAAAAAGCCGTCCGTCAGGTTTGATTTGACTTACAAAAGCCGAAAAAGAATCCAAGACAGAAGCGTGGCTTCCATAAATATCCAAATGGTCGGCATCTGTGGATGTTACGATTGCAATTTCGGGAAATAGTGTCAAAAATGAACGGTCAAATTCATCAGCTTCGACAACGCAAGGAACTTTTTTTAGATTGCTAGCAGGTTCGTTGAGCAACATATTTGTTCCATAATTTTGGGTAATTCCCCCTAAAAAAGCAGAACAATTTACTCCTGCATGACGTAACAAGTGCGCTGTCATGGATGAGGTGGTAGTTTTACCATGTGTCCCTGCAATGCCGATGGTAAACATTTCTGCGGCTATCAAACCTAATACTTGAGAACGCTTTTGTATAGTGAATCCTTTGGTTTTTAGATAGTTATATTCCAAATGGTCGGCGGGGACAGCGGGTGTAAGAACAACAAGCGTTTCAGTAATATCTTGCAAAAAATCAGTAGGAATCAACGCTATTGAATCCTCAAAGTGAACTAAAATTCCCTCCTTTTGCAGGGTATCAGTCAAAGCTGTTGGGGTACGGTCATAGCCAGCTACTTCAAAACGATTTATTTTGAACCAACGAGCCAACGCGCTCATTCCGATGCCTCCGATACCGAGGAAATAGATGTATTTATATTGTTTTAACATAATTTCAAAACCGTTTCGGCAATTTCCTTTGCAGCGTTTGGTTTGGCCAGTTTTTTAATGTTTTTACTCAATTCATACTGTTTATCAGCATCTTGCAGGAGTCGCAAGGCTGTTTGTACTAATTCTTCACCTGCATTTTTGTCTTTTACCAATAAAGCTGCATTTTGTTCTACCAAACTCATGGCATTTTTGGTTTGGTGGTCTTCTGATGCGTAAGGAAATGGTACTAAAATAGAGGGTTTTTCCACTAAACAAAGTTCAGATACTGATAACGCCCCCGCTCTGGAAACCACAACATCTGCTAAAGCATAAGCCAAATCCATTTCATAAATAAAATCGAAGGCTTGAGCATAAGGTGTTTTAAGGGCGCTGATTGCGGCTTTAGCGCGTTCAAAATAAGGTTTGCCAGTTTGCCACAATATCTGATAACCCGAATCAATAATCATTTTCAGCCCCGCCTCAATGCTTTCATTGATTGTTTTAGCTCCCAAACTTCCACCAATAATAAGTAAGGTTTTGTGATTAGGTTGTAAACCAAAATGAGTGTATGCTGCTGATCGTTTGTGTATTACATCCAAAATGTCACTACGGACAGGGTTGCCAGTGAGTTTAAGTTTACTTTTTGGAAAAAATTCATCCATTTTCGGATACGCTACACAAATGGCTTTTGCGCGTTTTGCTAAAAGTTTATTGGTAATACCTGCGTAAGAATTTTGCTCTTGGATTAAAGTGGGGACACCCATCAATGATGCAATCATCAACAAAGGTCCGCTGGCAAACCCACCCACTCCAATAGCTATATCGGGCTTAAAACTTTTAATAATACTTCGAGCCTTCAGTAAACTGCGCGTAAGCTTGAACGGAAATGAAATATTGTCCACAGACAATTCTCGTTTTATTCCAGAAATAGGTAAACCAATGATTTCATAACCTGCTCGAGGTACTTTTTCCATTTCCATTTTACCCAAAGCTCCTACAAACAAAATCTGAATAGTTGGGTCAATAGCTTTGAGTGCATTGGCAATAGCAATAGCAGGGTAAATATGCCCTCCAGTTCCACCGCCACTAATGATAACTTTTTTCATACAAATCAAATATTACTTTCGTCAGCTTCTCCTCTACTCACGCTAAGGATAATACCAAGTGAAATACAGGTGAATAAAACCGATGTTCCACCCATACTGAGTAGGGGTAATGGTTGCCCAGTTACAGGAAAAATGCCTACTGCCACAGCCATGTTGGTAAATGCTTGTAAACCAATGCTTAGTGTTAGTCCTGCTGATAATAGCCCACCGAAGGCTCTATTGGTTTCATTGATGTTTTGAACTCCTCTCATCAATAAAATAGCATACAAAAGCATAACAAGAATACCGCCGATGAGACCATATTCTTCGATAATAATGGCATAAATAAAATCGGAATAAGCTTGAGTGAGATAGTTGCGTTGGTGACTATTTCCGAGACCTTGTCCGAATGTACCACCATTGGCAATGGCAATAAAACCTTGTTTAGCTTGATATTCATCTTTATTCAAAAATCGTTCGATTCTCCCTTGGGCTGTTTCGAGACGTTGACCTGCGATTAAACCCAGTGCGCCTGTTAAGCCAATAGCAACTACCATAACTAACAAATATTTAGTAGGCACTCGGCCTATATAAAGCATCAAAAAACACGAAAGTCCTAATAATACTGCGGTAGATGTACTGGTCAAAGCAATGAAAAAACAGATAATGCCTACCCATAAAATCATTTTTCCGAAAATTTGCCAATCGTATTGTACTCGTTGTCGTTTAGCGAGCATGGCAGCAAGATTGGCAATAAGGGCTAAACGGGCAAAATCGGCTGGTTGGACAGTAAGACCAGTACCAGGAATAGCCAGCCAACGTGTAGCACCATTGATAGTAACTCCAGCTACCTTTACCAAAATCAACAAAGGGATTGATATTAATAGTGCAGCACGCGACAACCGAGAAAAATAGGTGTAGTTGATACGGTGGACCCACCACATTACAAATAAGCCGATGCCTGTAAAAAAGATGTGTTTAAATAGAAAGACTTCGGGATATCCCCCTCCACGTTGGTAAGCCAGTGTGCCAGTGGCACTATATACAATGAGCAAACTGACAAGCGAAAGAATGGCCACGATAATCCAAATCACCACATCGCCTTTTAGATTTTGGCTAAGCCAATCTTTGGCGGTTTGCCAGTAAGTCATAGGTGGTTGATAACCTGATTGTGTATCAGAAGCATTCGTCTCGTGGTTATTCATCGTTTTTTGTATGGATTAGGGTACAAAACTTCGGACAGCCGCTTTGAATTGTTCGCCGCGGTCTTCGTAATTTTTGAACAGATCGAAACTGGCGCAAGCAGGGGATAACAGCGCTACATCGCCAGGTTGACCCAGCGATAGTGATTGCTGCACCGCCTCCTTTACATCCTGTGTCTCAATGACAGTGGGAACGATAGGGGTAAAAAACGAGAGAAGTTTGCTATTGTCTTTGCCCAGACAGATAAGGGCTTTTACTTTATGGCGAACCAAAGACTCGATTTGGGTATAATCGTTGCCTTTATCAAGTCCACCAGCTATCCAAATGATTGGGGTATCGTAACTATTAAGTGCGTAAAAAACCGAATCAACATTCGTTGCTTTTGAGTCGTTGATGAACTGAATTTTGTTGATTTCTGCCACGGGTTCCAGCCGATGGGCTACGTTTTGGAAAGTCAACAAACCATTACTAATCTGTTCATCTGTTAGCCCAATAGACATTGCTGCCAACGTTGCTGCCATGGCATTTATGACATTATGAGGCCCTTTGATTGGTAATTCGTCTGCACGTATGTCAAAAGTACGAGGATGACGTGTTAGATGCAATACTCCATCGTGAAAAAATCCACCATTTTTTTCTTTTTTTGAGAAAGAAATAGGTAAGTGGTTGACATTGAATTGTTTCTGACTGAGTTCTATTGCGATGGCTTCGTTGTCAGCAAAATAAATAAAATCGTCGGTTGATTTCATATTTTGCAATATTCGAAACTTTGAATTTACATAATTCTGAAAAATATAGTCGTAGCGGTCGAGATGGTCAGGTGTAATATTCAACAAAATTCCTACGTCCGCTTTGAATTCATACATATTGTCTAACTGAAAACTGCTCAGTTCCAAAACGAACCAATCAAAAGTATCATCAATCACTTGTTTGGCGAAACTCTCGCCGATATTACCTGCTAAACCAACATTGATTCCTGCCGATTTCAACAAATGATACGTAAGCAGCGTAGTGGTTGTTTTGCCATTACTGCCCGTGATTGCTATCTTTTTGGCTTTGGTATAACGCGAGGCAAACTCAATTTCTGAAATAATAGGCGTCCCTTGCGCGTATAGTTGCTTTACCAAAGGCACTTTATCAGGAATCCCAGGGCTTTTAATGACTTCGTCGGCAGTTAGAATTTGCTCTTCGGTATGTTGACCTTCTTCAAAAGGGATTTTGTTAGTGTGAAGGATTTCGCGATATTCTTCGGAAAGCAAGCTTTTATCCGAAAGAAATACATCAAAACCTTTGGCTTGAGCCAGCAACGCTGCACCTACGCCACTTTCGCCTCCGCCCAGAACGACGATTTTGAAGGAGTCTTGGGAATTCATTTAAAATAGTAGGGGTAAAGCAGAAAAACGAAAATTTAAGCCAAAATAAGGCTTTTTTGAAGGAATTTGCAAAGAAAAGAAAGTGCTATTGGTTGGCGTATAGCTGATATATGTTTAATATCGTGCTTCAAACCGTTTTCTTAGCCTTATCATGCTGCGTATCATTGACCTTTCCAAACCGATTCGTTACAACCCCAAAGATCCGTGGTTTATGCAGGTCAAAATCAAGCATAAACCACACACTGCGGCCAAATGGCTAATTCGTTTTTTAGGGTTACCATTTCGGTTGTTTCCAAAGGATTTTGTAGGTTGGGCTGATGATACTATAAAGCACATGGGCGTCCATGCTACGACGCATATAGATGCGCCTTGGCACTACTACCCCACTGTCGCGGGAAAACCTGCCAAAACCATTGACGAAATTCCGCTCGAATGGTGTTATGGCGATGGCATAGTCGTAAATATGAGCCACAAGCCAGATTTTGAGGCGATTACTGTCGCGGATATTCAGCAAGATTTGGCAAAAACGGGTGCGGTTTTGAAAGCGGGGATGATTGTTCTGATAAAAACAGGGCGTGATAAATTTAACGGAACAAAGCAGTTTGCCGATGTAGGTACAGGTATGAGCAAAGAAGCCACAGAATGGCTGATTGACCAAGGTATCAAAGTGATGGGTATAGATCAGTGGGGATGGGATTTACCTATGCGCTATATGATTCAGAAAGCCAAGGAGTCTAATGACCGCGATTTGTTTTGGCAAGCGCATTTAGTTGGTCGCGAAAAAGAGTACTGCCATATCGAACAGCTTGTTAACCTCGATGCTTTGCCACCATTAGGCTTTAAAATTTGCGTTTTCCCACTCAAAATAGCGGGTGCTTCAGCCGCACCTGCACGAGTAGTGGCGATAGTGGAAGAATAATTACTTCTTTTTGGCTTCTTCTGGTTTAGGTGCTGTTTCTCCAGCCTTTATAAAGTCTGCAATTTGCTGTTCGTTAATACCTATGGTTACGTCCAAGTTTGGTTTTGTCTGTTTCAGTGCATCCACACCTGCCTCCGTTACTTTGGAGTGCCAAACGTGAAGGCTTAGCAAATTGGGAGTTGCGGAAAGTTCTTTTATACCAGCATCCGTTACTTGGGTATTAACCAAATTTAAGTATTCTAAATACGGTAATGACTTGATTTGACGCACAGTAGCATCAGTAACAGAAGTATTCTCCAGGTGAAGTTTTTGGAGATTTTTTAATTTAGCGATTGTGCTGGCAGCTTGGTCTGTGATTTTGGTATCGCCCAATTTTAGCCAGATGATTTGCTCTTTAAGTGGCTCTAACAGAGTTATTTGAGCGTCGGTCAAAGTGCCAACATTTACGGCATTGATTTCCAATAAATTGCTTCCGCTTGAAATAGGTAATACCAATAGCCCTATTTTTTTCAACGCTTCAATAGCCTTTGCATCTGGAGTAGCTACTTTTAAACTCAATACAGGAGACTCAAGCCCTCCTACCTGCGCGGCGTACCGTCCCGATGGGGGAGTATTTTGTAATGTACCGAGTGATGCTAAAATAGGTTTTATGGCATCCGTAGCTTTGAGTTCAGCTACTTTTTTATCAAAAGGCGCTCCTTGGTCAATCCACCAAGATAAAATAGCAATCTGCCCTTCCGTAAGTTGGGTTTTTCCTTTGGGTGGCATGTGGTTTTCATCTTCGAGTGGAAGTAAACAGCGTTTAATCATTTCGCTTTCTTCTCCTTTACCAACAACAAAAATAGGGCCGTTCTCACCTCCTTTTTTCAGGAATTCCACTTGATCCATTCTTAAATCACCCTTTGATTTGTTGGGATTGTGACATTGAACGCAGCGAGCTTTGATGATTGGATTGACCACGTCTTGAAACACCATTGCGTTGTTTACATCGGTAATGGGCTTAATTTCATTAGAACCTTTTTCTTCTTTAGGCTCCATACCCAACCAATCTCGAAAGGGTTCGGGAGTTTCTTGGGTTAAATAACCCTCTCCGTGAGTCAAAGACCCGCCATGGTGACCCGCAATCATTGTAAAAAAGCCACCAATGACCAAAGCAGGTAAATAAAATAAGCTACCAAAAGGGATTTTATTGATAAATAACTCCGATTTTGCCACCCACGCTACCCAAGAAGCTACCGCTACCCATATTCCTTGCCATTTGTGTTTTTCCAACAGGTCAGCCTCATAACCTCCACCCAAAGACAACAAATATCCCGCAATACAAGAGAACGTAGCGCCAATGGCCGACCAAAAGAGCACAAAAGCAATAGTAGATTCTTTAACTTCGATCTTGTTGGTCAGCCGGCCAATTTCGAGCAATCCCGCCAAAATCAAAAAACCAATAGGTAAGTGTACCAAAACAGGGTGGAAACGACCAATAAACGCGGCCCAATCAGAAAAAGCTTGTAACAGAATCATGGTTTGATTTCTACAATCGAATGAATAGCAAGTTTGCTTATTATAAAGAATATTTCTCCGTTTTTATACGCAAATGGTAGTGGTTTATTTTCGGGCTGGAGTAATACTTGGCGTGGGTGTTGAGGTGCTTTCACCGTTACATTTAAGTTATACAAGGCAGGTATTTCATCTGTAGCATGAATGGCTTTATTTGCATTATTTCCAGCCATGTTGATTAAATTTACGTAGGTTGTTCCTTTCTTTTGATTCAAAGCTATATTCACAAACTTAGAGCCGTTGACGGAGACTTTTGGCTGGAATAATTGTTTGGTCAATGCCCCAATAAAGTCCCGCCCAATGTAGGTTTCTCGTTTGAAATGTTGCTCGCCAAAATTGAAATAAATTCCTGCGATTTTACCTTTACCGAAATTGGCGATAGATGCAATAGATCCTTCCGCATAACGAAAATCACCTTCTGAAAACCATTGCCCGATTTTTTGGGTATCGGCCAATGGTTCAAAAGAGCGTAAGGTGGCTTTGGTACCTGTCAATAAGTTGCTAAAACCCCAATTGGGGATAGGTCTGGTTGTCATACTAAGTTTTACTCCAAGTTGATTTTCAAATAGTTTGACAGTTTCTGGACCAATTAACAGTAAATTTCCCCCTTCTTGCACATACTCAATCAATTCATTTTGAAGTTCTTTGTTGATTTTTTTCCATTCAGGAATCACAATGAGCGGATAATCTTTGGTATTCCCTTTGAGATGATGTTCTTGTAAAATTTCGGTAGATAATTGGCTGTATA